>JAJQGR010000146.1 GCA_021200345.1 Lachnospiraceae bacterium
CTAAGCTTCATGACCTCTCATTTCTGTTAAATCAGGTCAAAAATATGGTTCATGTAGAAGAAAAGTTTTACGATTACGCTGATACGCTGGCTCCATATGGAGTTTCGGTCAGATACCCGAATGAATTGTTTCTGGAAGACAGACATGCCAGAGAGGCAATTCAATATGCAGGAGAGATTTTGCAATGGGCAGAAAGCATTATAAGCACTGCTGAATAATCAGATACAAAAACAGATATCGAAAAAGTCCGTACAAACAAGAACAAACGTTCTTTTGCGTATGGACTTTCTTTATGGAATATGGTACACTGAATGGCAGTTTTGAGGTGTTTTGTCCTCCTGATACAGAGGCATCCGCGCGGTTCGGAAAACTGGTTCAGGGGAACGAGATTCGTCGAAAGCCTGTTTTTTCAAAAACAGAGAATGTGGCTCGACGAATTTCTGCCTAATACACGAACTTTTTTACTATGGGAAACCGGGATTTATAAAGAATTTTCGAGGTGATTTTTGTGCATACAGAACAAAAACCTTTCATCCTTCACAGTGAATACCAGCCCACCGGCGACCAGCCCCAGGCCATCGCCGAACTGGTGGAGGGCTTCAAAAAAGGCAATCAATTCCAGACTTTACTGGGTGTCACCGGCTCCGGCAAGACCTTCACCATGGCCAATGTGATCCAGGCGCTGAATAAGCCCACTTTGGTCATTGCGCACAATAAAACTCTTGCGGCACAGCTGTACGAGGAATTCAAGGAATTTTTCCCTGAGAATGCGGTGGAGTACTTTGTGTCCTACTATGATTATTACCAACCGGAGGCCTATGTGCCCTCCAGCGACACCTACATCGCCAAGGATTCTGCTATCAATGATGAGATAGACAAGCTTCGTTTGTCCGCTACGGCGGCATTGACCGAACGAAAGGATGTGGTGGTGGTGGCCAGTGTGTCCTGTATTTATGGCCTGGGCAATCCGGACGAGTATGAGAATCTGGCGGTTTCCCTGCGGCCGGGTATGGTCAGAGACAGAAACGAAGTGCTGCGGGCGCTGGTGGACATCCAGTATACGAGAAACGAAATGGATCCTGAGCGCGGCACTTTCCGGGTCCGGGGGGATATTATTGAGGTCTGTCCGGCCAATGATGACGACACTCTGATCCGTATTGAGTTTTTTGGGGATGAAATCGACCGGATTGTGGAGGTGGACGCTCTGTCAGGCAGAGCCAAAAATGAACTGCAGCACGTGATGATCTTCCCGGCATCGGCTTATGTAACAGCACCGGACAAGATTGGACTGGCCTGTGATAATATTGAGCTGGAGTTAGAGGAGCGGGTGCGGTACTTTAAGGGACAGGATAAGCTGATCGAGGCTCAGCGTATCGCGGAGCGGACCAATTACGATGTGGAAATGCTGCGGGAGACGGGTTTTTGCTCCGGCATTGAGAATTATTCCCGGCAGCTGAATTTCATGGAAGCGGGACAGCCTCCTTACACATTGATGGATTATTTTAAGGATGATTTTCTGATCATCATAGATGAGTCCCACATGACCATTCCCCAGATCCGGGGCATGTACTTTGGGGACCGTTCCCGCAAAACTACGCTGGTAGACTATGGATTTCGTCTGCCCTCAGCCCTGGACAACCGCCCCTTGAATTTTGAGGAGTTTGAAAGTAAAATAGACCAGATGCTGTTTGTGTCGGCGACTCCCAGTGATTATGAGGCGGAGCATGAGCTTTTGCGGGCAGAGCAGGTAATCCGGCCCACGGGGCTTTTGGACCCGGAAATCAGTGTGCGGCCGGTAGAGGGACAGATTGATGACCTTTTGGCGGAGATCAAAAAGGAGACCGCCGGCGGACACAAGGTCATGATCACTACGCTGACCAAGCATATGGCGGAGGATCTGACGGATTATCTCAAAGAGGTGGGCGTCCGCGTTCGTTATCTGCATTCCGATATTGATACACTGGAGCGCAGTGAAATTATCCGGGACATGCGTATGGATGTGTTCGATGTATTGGTGGGCATCAATCTGCTGCGGGAGGGTCTGGATATTCCGGAGATCACGCTGGTGGCCATTCTGGACGCGGACAAGGAAGGCTTCCTTCGTTCCGAGACTTCACTGATCCAGACAGTAGGCCGCGCAGCCAGAAACGCGGAAGGTCATGTGATCATGTATGCGGACAATATGACCGAGTCCATGGCGAAAGCCATTGAGGAAACCAACCGCCGCCGCTCCATCCAGCAGGCATATAATGAGGAGCATGGTATCACACCTCAGACCATCAAAAAGAATGTTCGGGATCTGATCCGGGTCAGCACCAGCCTGACGAAGAAAAAGCCGGCGGAGGACAAAGACCCTGAACTGATGACCGAGCAGGAGCTGGAGAAATATATTGGCGACGTGCAGAAACGGATGAAGAAAGCTGCGGCTGAGTTGAATTTTGAACAGGCCGCCGAGCTGCGCGACCAGATGGTGTCTTTGAAAAAAATCTTATTGAAGCTGCAAAGTGACACGTAAAATCGGAGGAATAACACATAAAGGAGTCGGGCAATACGATTATGAGTGAACCAACAAAAATGCGCCCCAGGGAATATATCAAAATCCGGGGGGCCAATGAACATAATTTAAAAAATATCGATGTGGACATCCCACGCAACGAGCTGGTGGTGCTGACCGGACTTTCCGGCTCCGGCAAATCCTCTCTGGCCTTTGACACCATTTACGCGGAAGGACAGCGCCGCTACATGGAGTCCTTATCTTCCTATGCCCGTATGTTTCTGGGACAAATGGAAAAGCCAAATGTGGAGTCCATTGAGGGACTCTCCCCGGCCATCTCCATTGACCAGAAATCCACCAACCGCAATCCCCGTTCCACAGTGGGAACGGTGACGGAGATCTATGATTATTTCCGTTTATTATATGCCAGAATCGGCACCCCGCATTGTCCCAATTGCGGCAGAACCATCAGCAGACAGACAGTGGATCAGATGGTGGATCAGGTGATGGCACTGCCCCAGGGTACCCGCCTGCAGCTGCTGGCTCCTATTGTCAGAGGACGAAAGGGCATGCATGAGAAAGTGCTCGACCGTGCCAGAAGGAGCGGTTATGTGAGGGTGCGGATTGACGGCAATCTGTATGAGCTTTCCGAAGAGATTTCTCTGGAAAAAAATATCAAGCACAATATTGAAGTGATTGTGGACCGGCTGATTGTCAGGGAGGGAATTCAGTCCCGGCTTTCGGATTCTATTGAGAATGCGCTGTCTTTGTCCGGCGGACTTTTGCTGATTGATGTAATTGGAGGAGAGACCATCACCTGCTCCCAGAGTTTTTCCTGTCCGGAGTGCGGCACCAGTGTCAGTGAGATTGAACCCAGAAGCTTTTCCTTTAATAATCCTTTTGGCGCCTGCCCGGAGTGCGCGGGCCTGGGATATAAGATGGAATTCGATGTGGATCTGATGATCCCGGACAGAAGTCTTTCTATCCATCAGGGGGCCATTCAGGCCATGGGATGGCAGTCCTCCTCCCAGCCGGGAAGCTTCACTTATGCCACACTGACGGCGCTGGCAAAAGAATTTCAGTTCAGTCTGGATACACCCTTTGAAGAATTGTCTGAGGAGGTGCAGCAGGTGCTGATCTACGGAACCGACAGGAAAGTGGACGTGTACTATGAGGGCCAGAGGGGAAAGGGGGTCTATCCCATTGCTTTTGAAGGCCTGATCAAAAATGAGGAGCGCCGTTATCGGGAGACATCCTCCGATGTGATGAAAGCGGAATACGAGACCTTTATGCGTATTACGCCCTGCAAGGCTTGTAAGGGGATGAGGCTGAAAAAGGAATCCCTGGCGGTAACTGTGGGTGAAAAAAATATTTATGAAATGACCGCTCTTTCCGTGAAAGACCTGTTTGATTTCCTGCAGGTGCTGAAGCTGACGAAGCAGCAGCTTCTGATCGGTGATCAGATTTTAAGAGAAATCAAAAACCGTGTGGGCTTTTTAAAAGAGGTGGGTCTGGAATATCTGTCTCTGGCCAGGGCCACCGGTACTTTATCCGGCGGCGAGGCGCAGAGAATTCGCCTTGCCACACAGATCGGGTCCGGTCTGGTGGGTGTCTGCTATATTCTGGACGAGCCCAGCATTGGTCTGCATCAGAGAGACAATAACAAGCTTCTGGGCGCCCTGTGCAATCTGCGGGATCTGGGCAATACCCTGATTGTGGTAGAGCACGATGAGGATACCATGTGGGCGGCGGATCACATTGTGGATATCGGGCCGGGCGCCGGTGAGCACGGCGGTCAGGTGGTGGCCGAAGGAACAGCCCAGGAGATTTGTGAGAATCCCAATTCCATCACAGGTCAGTATCTGAGCGGCAGGCTTGCCATTCCCGTTCCTGAAAGACGCAGAAGCCCCCAGGGCTGGCTGCATATTAAGGGCGCGGCGGAGAATAATTTAAAAAATATCAACGTAGACATTCCGCTGGGGGTATTTACCTGTGTTACCGGTGTCAGCGGCTCAGGGAAGTCTTCTCTGATCAACGAGGTCCTGTACAAGGTGCTGGCCAGAAAGCTGAACCGTGCCCGCACCATTCCGGGCAAATATAAGAGTATTCAGGGGATGGAGCAGCTGGATAAGGTGATCGCCATCGATCAGTCGCCCATCGGCCGTACACCGCGGTCCAATCCGGCAACCTACACAGGCGTGTTTGATCAGATCCGGGATCTGTTCGCGGGAACGGCCGATGCGAAAGCAAGAGGGTATGGCAAGGGACGTTTCAGCTTTAATGTGAAAGGAGGCCGCTGCGAGGCCTGTGCGGGGGACGGCATTATCAAAATAGAGATGCACTTTCTTCCGGACGTGTATGTGCCCTGTGAGGTTTGCGGCGGCAGGCGGTACAACCGGGAGACTCTGGAGGTCAAATATAAAGGAAAAAGCATTTATGATGTACTGGAGATGACGGTGGAGGAGGCGGTGACTTTCTTTTCCGCGGTGCCCTCCATCCGACGTAAAATTGAGACTCTCAATGATGTGGGACTTTCTTATATTAAGCTGGGGCAGCCCTCCACTACCCTGTCCGGTGGGGAGGCCCAGCGCATCAAGCTGGCGGCGGAGCTTTCCCGCAAAAGCACCGGCAGGACGATTTACATCCTTGACGAACCTACAACGGGGCTGCATTTTGCGGATGTTCACAAGCTGACGGAAATTTTGCAGCGGCTGGCCGACGGCGGCAATACAGTGGTGGTCATCGAACACAATCTGGACGTGATTAAGACGGCGGATTATATCATTGATATGGGACCGGAGGGCGGCGATGGCGGAGGCACAGTGATTGCTCAGGGCACGCCGGAGCAGGTAACACAGAATCCGGCTTCATATACAGGGGTATATATTAAAAAGATGCTGGAGAGAGCCGGACGTTTGTGATCATTGCCGCCGGACGGTTCATAGTGACATTTGACTGAAAAATTCAGGAATCTCTTTTTTTCGCTCTTGCACTTCCGGGCAATCTGCTTTATGATGGTAGCAGGCAAAATCTGGATATTTCAGACAACGAATGTGAAAAGAAGCAACGGCGCTGTCAGAACCCCTGGCCGTTATCAATAAAAAGCAAAGTAAGAACCAGGATCAGTGAAGGAGGAAGTGTACTGTGGCAAATAGCGATATTGGAATTGATTTAGGTACAGCGAGTATTTTAGTATATATCAAGGGAAAGGGTGTCGTGCTCAAGGAGCCCAGTGTAGTGGCTTTTGACAGAGATACGAATACCATCAAAGCCATCGGGGAGAACGCGCGCCTGATGCTCGGCCGCACACCGGGCAATATTGTGGCGGTCCGGCCACTGCGCCAGGGAGTGATTTCCGATTACAGGGTGACGGAGCAGATGATGGAGCATTTCATCAGGAAGGCCATCGGACGCAGGACGTTCCGTAAGCCCCGCATTGCGGTTTGCGTACCCAGCGGTGTTACTGA
>JAJQGR010000241.1 GCA_021200345.1 Lachnospiraceae bacterium
TTTGGAGGGGGAAGATCTTCCAGAGGCGCCAGGGGAAGTTCGCCACAACAGGGGGCTAATCTGCGTACCAGTGTGAGAATCACCTTTGAGGAGGCCATTTTTGGCTGCACTAAGCCCATTGAGATGAACGTAAAGGAAGAGTGCAAGAAGTGTCACGGTACAGGAGCAAAGCCAGGCACCAGTCCGGAGACCTGCCCCAAGTGCGGCGGCAAGGGCCAGGTGGTGTTTACTCAGCAGTCCATGTTCGGCACGGTCAGAAATGTGCAGGCCTGCCCGGATTGCCGGGGTACTGGTAAGATTATCCGTGAAAAGTGCCCGGACTGCGGCGGCAGCGGCTATGTATCCATTCGCAAAAAGTTTGACGTGGATATTCCGGCAGGCGTGGATAATGGGCAGTTCAGACGCCTTACAGGTCAGGGCGAGCCGGGGATCAATGGTGGACCGCGGGGAGACATTCTGGTGGAATTTGTGGTGGGACGCCACCCGGTGTTCCAGAGGCAGGATATGAATATTTTCTCCACAGTGCCGATTTCCTTTGCGGTGGCGGCATTGGGCGGTGAGATCATGATCGATACGGTGGACGGCAAGGTGATTTATGAGGTCAAACCCGGCACCCAGACGGATACCAAGATTCGCCTGCGGGGCAAGGGAGTTCCGTCGGTTAGAAACAAGGATACCAGAGGAGATCATTATGTGACCCTGGTGGTACAGACGCCTGACAAGCTGTCCCATGAGGCAAAGGAGGCACTGCGGAAATTCGATGAATTGACAGGCGATTCTCTGAACGCGGTATCCCGCAATGAAAGTAGCGAGGATGCTTCCAGAGATAAAAAGGGAAAATTCTGGAAGAAACTTTGAAAAGAAATCAAAAGAAGGAAGGGACAGCTTTTCGGGCTGTCCCACTTTTGCTGCTTTAATCATTCTATAAGAGCAGGGAGTGTTTGTTAAATGAGCCGGGGATTACAAAGGATAAAAGAAATCGGCAAAGAGATTTTAAGTCACAGGATCAGAATGGCAGTCGGCATGATATCGTCCATTGTGCTGTTAGCACTGTCTGTATATTTTTTGAATAAAGGCGGGATAGACAGGAGAACGATTATATCCACAGTTATTTGCCTGGGAGTGGGCTTTTTTATCGTTTGTCCACGAATGACAGACTGGCGGCTGTCTCTGGCGGCTGTCGTATGTTATTTGGCGGTTGTCCCCGCAAAAATGTTTGACAGAATTGAACTGCCAGTTCATGATCTGTCCAATCTCCGTGATGGCGCTGAATTAGCCAATCTGCTGATTATTTTGCTCATTTATGCAGTGCTGTTGCTGATCTTTCAGCGGGTTGGCCTGGCGCTGTCCGTTGGTGGAATTTTGATTCTGGTATTATGTATTGCCAATTATTTTGTGGCTCTTTACAGAAACAGTTTTTTGAGTCTTAACGATATTATGGCGGCAGGGACCGCAGCTACTGTGATTCAAAGCTATGATCTCATGCCGGACGCCGAGCTTTGGTATACGATTCTTTATTTCCTCTTTTTTATTGTGCTTGGTTTTTGGTGTGACATTCCTCTCAGGGGAAAAGGGTATCACATTGCGGTAACGGCAGTCAGCATTGTTTACTGCGTTTTCTTTTATTGTTTTTGGAATCTCTCTGATTACCGTGAGGAGCATGAATTGTACACGGTACAGTATGCTCCCTATGCGAGCCAGCTGTATCTGGGCTATCTGTTGACTTTCGGAGTGGATATTCAGGAAAACATTGATGAAGGGACACCGCCAGGTTATTCTGTGGAGAAACTTCTGGAAATCCGGGAATGGACAGAGGAAAATTATGAGAGTGAGGATCAGAAAGAAGAGGGGATTACGCCGAATGTGATTTTGATTATGAATGAATCATGGGCGAATCTGAGTGTTCTTGGAAATATTGCGACTACGGAGCCTGTGATGCCGTTTGTGGACTCTCTGGAGGAGAACACCAGGAAAGGGTATCTTTATGTAAATATCCTGGGAGGTCTGACGGCAAACACAGAGTTTGAGGTTCTTACCGGAGATACAGTCTCTTTTATGACGGTAACGGCGGTTCCCTACCAGACTGGGCAGCTGGATCATGATATTCTGGCTCTCCCGTCGGTTTTTGAAGAGCAGGGATACCAGACTATGGCAATGCATCCTAACAACACCGCTTCCTGGAACAGGGGGGAGGCCTATGGCTATCTGGGCTTCCGGGAGTTTATTGACGACAGTCAGTTCCAGACAGATTATCTGTATGTCCGGTCTTTTCTGTCGGATGAATGTAATTATAATGAAATTATCTGGCAGTATGAAAACAGAGATTCCGATGCGCCGTTATTTTTATTTGATGTGACTATTCAGAATCATGGCAACTATTACAGCGGAGATATGGAGGAGATGAAGATCGGCCTTACAGAATTTGGCCAGATTGCCAGAGAAGACTGGGGAGACACCGATACACTGGAAACCTATTTGAATCTTCTGAAAATTTCCGATGACGCGTTCCAGAATCTGATTGAATATTTCACAGAGGTGGATGAGCCGACAATTATCTGCATGTTTGGAGATCATCAGCCTTTGTTTAATGATCATATTTATGACGTTTTTTTCGCAGGACAGAACCTGACAGAGGATGAGCAGAACGCGCAGAAATATATTGTCCCCTATCTGGTGTGGACTAACTATGACGCGGATCTGGCGGATTACGGAAATTTCAGCGCAAGCTATCTTGGCGCCGTCATATCGGATTATGCAGGACTGGAGCTTCCTTCTTACTACAAATATCTGCTGCTTATGATGAAGGAATATCCGGAGATTTCCTTTCGAAATATAGAAGAGATTGAGGAGGAAGAGATGATCAGCAATTACAGGCTTCTGCAGTATAATCACCTGATGGATCCTGATTATCTGACGGCATTATTTTCTGTGAATTGAAATGTCTGGGAAAACCGGAAAAATGCAAAACATGAAAGGGAACATCAATGAAATGGATCAAATTTAAGATAAAGACAACGACACAGGCGGAGGACGTACTCATTTCCGCTCTTTGCGACCTGGGTTTTGAGGGAGCGCAGATCGAAGATAAGGTGCCTTTGACGGCTCTGGAGAAAGAGCAGATGTTTGTGGATATCCTGCCTCAGGGGCCGGAGGACGACGGCATCGCGTACTTAAGCTTTTTCGTGGAGGAAAATGAAAACGGCAGCCCGGTGTTTGACGGAGAGGAGACCACGGTGGAGGCTCTGCTTTCTCTGGTGAAAGAGGAGCTGGAAAGCTGGAGAGACTTCCTGGACATCGGTGAGGGCAGCGTGACGGTGGATGAAACCGAGGATGTGGACTGGATCAATAACTGGAAGCAGTATTTTCACCAGTTTTATATCGATGATGTGCTGGTCATTCCGTCCTGGGAGGAGGTGCCCTCTGAGAAGGGGGACGGTCTGGTGCTGCATATTGACCCGGGTACGGCCTTTGGCACCGGAATGCATGAGACGACCCAGCTTTGCATTCGTCAGCTGCGCAAATTTATCACTCCTCAGACGGAGCTTTTGGATGTGGGAACGGGCAGCGGAATTCTGTCCATTCTGTCCCTGATGTTTGGAGCAAAGCACGCTGTGGGTACAGACCTGGATCCCTGCGCGGTAGACGCTGTGGCGCAAAATTGCAGGGACAATCAGATCGCCCCACAGCAGTTTGAGATGTTCATTGGCAACATCATCACGGAGAAAGAGGTACAGGACCGGGTAGGGTATGACCGCTATGATATTGTGGTGGCCAATATTCTGGCGGATGTGCTGGTGCCCCTGACCCCGGTGATTGTCCGGCAGATGAAAAAAGGCGGTTATTATATCACGTCCGGGATTATTGACGATAAGGAGCAGACAGTGGTGGAGGCGGTGAAAGCCGCCGGACTTTCAGTGGTGGAGGTGACTTATCAGGGGGAATGGGTCAGTGTGACGGCCAGGAAGGACTTTTAACCACATGTATCAGTTCTTTATAGAAAGCACACAGATTTCAGATGTAAATGTGACCATCACGGTCAGCGATTATAATCATATGAAAAACGTGCTTCGCTTAAAGCCGGGAGAAAAATTCTATGTGGCATCTGGAGAAGGGGCGCCCCGGAAATATGTCTGTACAGTGGAACAGTATCTGGATCAGGCTGCGGACTGTCATATTATTTCGGAGGAAACGGAAAGCCATGAGCTTCCCTGTTTCATCACCCTTTATCAGGGACTGCCCAAGGCGGACAAGCTGGAATGGATTATCCAGAAGACGGTGGAACTGGGAGTTGGCCGGATTGTGCCGGTGGCCATGGAACGCTCCGTGGTAAAGCTTGATACCAAAAAAGCGGAAGCAAAGCTTGCCCGCTGGCAGAATATTGCCCAGGCGGCGGCGAAGCAAAGCAAGCGGGACGCGATTCCTAAGGTGGGCGGTGTGCTGAAATTTCAGGAGGCGCTGACGCAGGCGAGGGAGGCGCAGATCAGGCTTTTGCCCTATGAGAACGCCAGGGGAATGGCGGCTACCAGAGAAATTCTGCAGTCAGTGAAGGCCGGGGAGAGCGTAGCGGTTTTCATCGGCCCGGAGGGTGGTTTTTCTGATAAAGAAATGGACATGGCTCTTGCAGCGGGCATCAGACCGATTACCCTGGGACGAAGAATCCTGCGCACGGAAACAGCAGCCATGGCGGTGCTGGCGATGCTGGCTTATGAACTGGAAGTGTGAGAATCTGTTTTTAATGGAAAGCAGCTAATCAGTGAGGAGAAAACGATCAGTACAGTGTAAGCTGAGCAGTTTCCATATTCCCACATGACACGTTGAAAGCATATTATATAGTATATTAACCCGGAGCGAGAAAAAGACATGGAAGTTTATCTGGACAATTCGGCTACCACCGCCTGTTTTCCCCAGGTGGCGGAGCTGATGACGCATATTATGTGCGAGGAATATGGAAATCCCTCCAGCATGCACAATAAGGGACTGCATGCGGAGCACTATATCAAAGAGGCCAAGGATACCCTCGCCAGAATACTGAAGGTACAGCCGAAGGAAATCTATTTCACCTCCGGCGGAACAGAGAGTGACAATCTGGCGCTGATCGGCTGTGTTTCAGCCAACAGCAGAAGCGGCAGGCACATCATTACCACAAAGATTGAGCATCCGGCCATACTGGAAACCTGCGCCTATCTGGAAAAGCAGGGAATCGAGGTCACCTGCCTGCCAGTGGACGCTTACGGCGTGGTCAGCCTGGACGCCCTGCGGGAGGCCATCCGCCCGGACACTATCCTGGTGTCTGTCATGCACACTAACAATGAAATCGGTTCTCTTGAACCGGTCGCCCAGATCGGACAAATCATAAAGGAAAAAAATCCCGGATGCCTGTTCCATGTGGATGCGGTTCAGGGCTTTGGAAAGGCCAGAATTTATCCGAAAAAAATGCATATTGACCTTCTCAGCGTCAGCGGTCATAAGATTCATGGCCCTAAAGGCGTGGGCATGCTCTATATTGACGAAAAAGTTAAGATTGTTCCCATCGTCTTTGGCGGCGGGCAGCAGAAAAACATGCGTTCCGGCACGGAGAATGTGCCTGGGATCGCCGGGATGGCGCTGGCGGCGAAGCTGCTTTACGATCATCTGGACGAGGAAGTAACGTCCCTCTATGAATTAAAAAAATACTTCACGGAGGAGCTTGTCAGAATCCCTGATACACAGGTCAATGGCTACACTGATGGAAGAAGCGCGCCGCACGTGATCAGCTATTCCGTTCGGGGTGTGCGCAGTGAGGTGCTGCTCCATGCTCTGGAGGACAGGGGCGTGTATGTGTCCGCCGGAAGCGCCTGCGCTTCCAATCATCCTCAGACATCCAAAACCCTGATGGCCATTGGACTGGACAAAGCGCTGTGGGCTTATACCTTCCGCGTCAGGCTGTCGGTGGTGACAACAATGGAAGAGATG
>JAJQGR010000218.1 GCA_021200345.1 Lachnospiraceae bacterium
GCAGAATATGGCCTTTTCCGGGAAGACTTCCGTAATCATAATCCACTTCCGCGGCCGACGTTGTAAGTTCTCCGTTATAGTATAAAATACTGTTCTCCATTGGTGTAATCACCTCCGGCGACGTGGCCAGAAGACTGATCTGCTCTGAGAAGCTGCTTTCCACAGTAACCGTCCAGCTGTACTGCTGTCCTTTTTTCAGTGAAATTCCCACCGGGAAATAATAAAAACTGCTGGAAGTGAAATCCGAGGCGGAAAGTCTTGTGGAAAAGACCTCTTCGCCGGCAGCATTTTTGATAGAAAAAAGAATAACGGCATTTTCATCCTGTATTTCATCATAGGTAATGGCAATGGCCATTTTCTGCAGATAGCGAAACTGAGGAGTAAAAAACTGCTCCGTATATGATTCATCGCTCAAAGCTCCCACGCTGATCCTTCCGTCCGCGCCGTTATGACTTTCCACAGATGTTCTGATTACACCTACAGGGCAGATCAAAATCATACAGATGATGCATATCGCCCCGGCAATTCCATAAAGATGTTTTTTCATAAATTATTCCGCCCTGTAAACATGATACATGATAAAATCATTCTGCTCCACACCCATTTCACCCTCACTCTCCATCACCAGGCCGTAGGTGTCCAGAATACTCTGACTGATCTGCTCGCAGTTATAGGTGTAAAGGAAATAGATATCTCCCTCTAAATTATCCCAGTCCACATCCTGCAGATCCACAAGCTGGTCACCGTCCACGTAATATTCATAGATCAGACGGTAAATCGTAAAATTGTAGACTACGATATCTTCTTCTCCCAGATTCTCTTCCAGATAAGCCATGGTCAGATCCGTCTTGGGTGTCAGATACTCAAGAACAATGGCCTCCCTGTAGCGCTGTACACCGATCACGCAGCAAAACAGCAACAATACCAGCTGATACCAGTCCTCCGCGTGCCTCCAGGACAGGGCAAAAAACACACATAGAAGTCCAAGGGCAGGATAGACATATCGATTATAATAGATTGGTTCTGTAAGCAGTGAAACGACCACACCTGCTGTTGCTGTCAGAGTCGGAACAAGCCAGCATAGAATAGAAAAGATATCAAGAGCCTCTTTTTTTCTATGAAGCGCGATCAGCCCGGCAACACCACCTAAAATAAAAAGAAGGAGGGTCATGACAGTTGAATACGCGATATCCAGGCCAAAAGCCCATGTAAAATAACCTACAATCGTCTCGCCGGTAATATCAGGTATCCAGTAATCGGCGGTTGCTGTATTCTGGAACTGACTGATCAGCACAAAAAACCACGGAAGATACGCTATAAACATGAGTACAACCGTAATCAGCCATTTCCAGATAAACTGTTTCTTGCTTATGATAATCGCCAGAAAAAGAAGTCCACAGATAATCACCGCCGAAACAAAGGCATAATTATGTGTATATGATGCTGCGATTCCAAAAAGTGCGAACAAAATCCAGTGTTTTAGTTTTCCTGAAATATAGACATCGTAGGCCTGCAGTCCACACATGGTAATAAAAAACAAACCCCAGGAATACATTCTGACCTGCACTGCATACTCCATGGTACAGATCAAAAAGCATAAGGATGTGTCAAACAACAGAGCGGATAACAGGCTGTCCGTCTTTTTCTGTATCCAGATGCCTCCAAAAATAAGTATCAGCGTAACAGGAAGGATGGTTGCAAACTTCTGAACCTGCAGCCTGTAAGTCTCTGTGGGAAACAGAAGTGCCGCAGTCTTCGCAATCAGATAATACAACGGCGGATGTTGAGAACCAGCTGTTCCGGAGATAATCCCCTGATAATCATTTTGAATCAGCTGCATGGAATAGGCTTCGTCAGTATGCACATTCTGGTTAAAACAAAGAGATACAAATATGACCGTCATCAGAAGCGCAACTGCGATAATCACTGTTTTGGCATGTCTGTTCAGTGTTTCATATCTTTTATGCATGCTTCGACTTACTCTATTAGAAATTGTGTTTATTCTATTTTCCATCCAAAATACTACCTTCCGTATAATGATTACCATCAATTCACTCTGCGTCCGCGCACTTCGGCAAAGCCAGCGTGCCGGTGCGGGCGACTTCCACAATGCTGACTGTGCGAAGCAGAGAAATCAGCACCAGCACTTTTTCAGGGGTGTCACAGATCTGAATAATCATCTGACTTTTACTCATATCAACAATCTCCGCCTTCATCATCTGGCAGATGTCAATCAGCTCCCGGCGGTTGCCAAGATTATATTTTACTTTAATCAGCATCAATTCCCGGCTTAAGCTGTCGCTTTCGTCAAAGGTCTTCACCTTGATCACATCAATTTTTTTATTTAACTGTTTTTCAATCTGCTCCAGTGTCCGCTGATCCCCGGAGCTGACAATCGTCATACAGGACACGGTTGGGTCATCGGTCTCTCCTACTGCCAGAGAATCAATATTGTAGCTTCTGCGGGCGAACAGTCCCGCAACCTTGGAGAGCACGCCGGAACGGTTTTCCACCAGTACGGAATAGATACGTTTCATTTTCCCACCTCCTCAACAGACGACCAGATCCATGGGATCGATCAGACACTCCAGAATCATGGACTCATCCCTGGCAAGGAACTCATCCAGGACCTTTTCACATCCGTCCATATTTTCAAGGCGCAGGAAAGGAATCCCATAAGCGGCGGAGAGCTTCATCAGATCCGGGCTTCCGGCCAGATCAATCATACTGTAATGATCGGAATAGGTGTAATGCTGGTACTCTCTCACCATGCCAAGAACCTGATTTTTCAGGACAATGATCTTGACCGGCACATGATGCTGACACATGGTGGCAAGCTCCATCATGGACATCTGAAAGGAGCCGTCGCCGCAGACCGCAATCACCTGCCTGTCCGGAGCCGCCAGTTTGGCACCAATGGCGGCCGGAATAGAATAGCCCATGGTTCCCATGCCGCCTGTGGTCATAAACCGGCCCTTTCTGACGATGTGGTAGGCGCAGGACCAGATCTGATTTTGTCCCACATCCGCCACATAGACCGCGTTCTCCTGCATCTTTTCGGAAAGTATGGTAATAAAAGCGGCCGGATCCACATATGCCGGATTGGGTGTGCGTTTTGGCTCCATGGTCTTTTTGTAGAAGGAAAGCTGTTCCAGCCATCTTCTGTGGCTGCCGCCGAAAGGCATGCCCATAAAGTCCTGCAGGATACTCTTCACATCTCCCACCAGGGGGATGGTAGCGCCGGCGTTTTTGCCGATCTCCGCCGGATCCACATCGATATGAACCAGTGTCTTATTCTGTGTAATCAGCCCCGGCTGGGATACGGCCCGGTCTGCGACTCTGGCACCGATCATCAAAAGCACATCGGATTCATTCATTGCCTTATTGGCGTAGGGCTTGCCGTTATTGCCCACCATTCCAAAATACAGAGGATGCTCTGTGGGCATGGCTCCGATTCCCATCATGGTACTGACCACAGGAATATTGTATTTCTCAGCAAATTCCCGCAGCTCAGCAGCAGCGTCCGCGGTCAGCACACCGCCGCCCGCGCAGATAATGGGCCTGGCAGAGGTCTCCAAGGCCATGGCGACTCTGCGAATCTGAGGGACATTACCCTTTACAGTGGGTTTATAGGTGCGCAGACTGACCTCTTTGGGGTAAGAAAAGCTTTTCAGCTCCGCGTTCTGCACATCAATGGGGATATCAATCAGGACAGGCCCTTTTCTGCCTGTATTGGCAATATGAAAGGCCTCCTTAAAAATTCTGGGGATGTCCTCCGCCTTTTTGATCAGATAGCTGTATTTGACAAAGGATTCCACCGCGCCGGTGATATCCGCCTCCTGGAACACATCTCTGCCGATGAGCTCACTGTTCACCTGTCCGGTAATCAC
Organism: Lachnospiraceae bacterium; assembly: GCA_021200345.1. Lineage (GTDB taxonomy): Bacteria > Bacillota > Clostridia > Lachnospirales > Lachnospiraceae > RGIG6307. Next base: position 3,891 of record JAJQGR010000218.1, read on the forward strand.
AATCAGGGGAATGGAATCGGCATGTGCTGTGGCCACTCCTGTGATCACATTTGTGGCACCAGGACCGCTGGTAACCGCGCACACTCCGGGGCGATTCGTCATCCGGGCCATACCGCTGGCCGCATGAGCGGCATTCTGCTCCGTACGAATTAATATTCTCTGAATGTCAGATTTCAGCATGCTGTTATAAAACGGACAGATCGCGACGCCGGGATAACCAAAAACGGTTGTGACCTGCTCCTCTTCCAGACACTTGACAATGGCGTCAGCACCTCTCATCATCTTTTTATCCTCCTTCGGGGCAACAATTTCTTTCCCATATTTCACTAAAAATTTATGATAGCACAAATCTTTGATTCAAACAACTGTTTTTCCCAGAACCTTGATTTATAAAAAGTCATGTGGTAAGATAACCTTTGTTTGCCGCTTCCGGCAGCCCCGCGTATCCGCCGGTTTGTCATAAAATAAACTTTAAAGATCAACAGAGGAAGTTATGACCAGAGCCAGTAAATTATTCATTATCATTCTATGCATCCTGTGCGCCGCTCTTTTCGGAGGCTGCGCCACCTCAGGCAGCGTAAAGATCGCCAGCTTCGAGGCGCAGATCAGTACCGTTGTGGACAGTATTGAGGAGATTGACGCCAACATGAACGCTGTGGATACCGCCTCCGATTCCGCCGGCACACAGATGCTCAAATACATCAAAGAGCTCTCAGACGCCATTGACCGTCTGGCCGCCATTGAGATTCCTTCCAGTGAATATCAGTATGTCAATGATCTGGCGGTGGAAGCACAGGAATATATTGGGGAAGCTGTCACATTATACAGTCAGATCTTATCCTCCGGCGCGGAGTATGACCCAGACATTGCTGAGGAAGCATATCAGAATTATCAGAAGGCCTGCCGCCGGGTCAGCATTATTGTTTCGCTGCTGCACGGCAACACGCCTTCTGATGTAGAGATCAGTTATGAATAATTTTCTGAATGGCGCAGGCCACGCCGTTCTCATTGTTGCTCTTTGTCACATCATCCACAATTTTCAGGATTTCCGGCTCCGCATTGGCCATTCCCACACTGTAGCCTGCTCTCTGCAGCATATCGAAATCATTGCCGCTGTCGCCGATGGCCATGGTCTGTTCAGGTCTGATTCCCAGAATCTCAGCCAGCTTTAAAAGGGCTGCCCCCTTGGTAGCGCTGGCCCTGGTTAATTCCACATTGCCTACGCCGCCGGACACCATCACCAGATCCGGAAACTGTGCGCACCACTCTACAGCTTCCTGCCGGTAAAAAGGCGTTCCGTCCGCTTTGGCGATAAAATTGACAGTCACTTTCTCCGGTCCTTTGGAATATTTCCGCATGAGAGCCATCACATCCGGCACCTCCTCCCTGCAGGAGCGAAAATAAACCTTAAAGGGTTCGTCCGTATTCATACGTTCAATGAGTTGAAGCCTGGAAGAATCAATATAGGCGTGTCCATCATAAAACACATCACAAATGACCGGCATTTTCATCAGCCCTTCCACCATGGCCAGGGTTTCGTCCCGGGGCATGGGATCCTCGTACAGGCATGCCTCCCGCTCCAGATCATAAAGAGAAGCTCCATTGGTGCAGATGGCATATTTTAATCCCCGGAGCTTTCTTGCTTCCTCAGGGATGCCGTGAAAGGGGCGTCCGGTGGCGATCACCACCTGCACTCCGGCCCGGATGGCCGCCTCGCAGGCACGTTTATTTTCCTCCGGTAATTTCTTTTGTGTGTCAAATAAGGTGCCGTCAAGCTCCACAGCAATCAGTCTGATGTCCATTTTCATTTCCCCCGGTGATGCTTCATCCATTGGAATACATATAATTAAACTCGGGAATCAAATAAGCAAAATCCTCCAGTCCGATACAGAGACTGGCTTCATATCGCAAGAGGTCCCTCCCGGGTAAATAGGTATTAAACTGGGTTACGGTAGTCACGGTTACGTAGGAG
>JAJQGR010000177.1 GCA_021200345.1 Lachnospiraceae bacterium
AGATTGTCCAGCGTTCCAAACTGCTGAAGCAATTGAGTCGCGGTGACCTGCCCCACCTTCGGAACCCCGGGAATATTGTCCGAGGCATCTCCCATCAGCGCCTTTAAATCAATAAAAACCTTCGGTGTGACCCCGTAAGAAGCCTCCACATCCTTCGCATAGTAAGCTTCCACCTCTGTCCGGCCCTGCTTGGTTTTGGGAATCAAAATTCTGATGCTGTCCGAGGCAATCTGCAATAAATCCCGGTCTCCGCTGACCAGGGTTACCTGATGACCATCCCGCTGCGCCGCATTAGCCAGGGTGCCCAGAATATCGTCCGCTTCCAGCCCCGGCTGCTCGCATATCTGAATCTGCATGGCGTTCAGCATTTCCTTCATCACCGGAATCTGTTCCGCAAGCTCTGAGGGCATTTCTTTCCTGGTCCCTTTATATTCCTTATACAGCTGATGCCGGAACGTAGGCGCTTTCACATCAAAAGCAACAGCCAGATAATCCGGCTGTTCTTCCTCCAATATTTTGAACATGATATTCAGAAAACCGTACACGCCATTGGTATGAAGCCCCTCGGCGTTGGTGAGCAGCGGCACTCCGTAAAAAGCCCGGTGCAGAATACTCATTCCGTCAATCAATACAAGCTTACCCATAAATTCCCCTTAGCCTCCGCTTAATGGAACAGCAAAAATAACACCACCGCTGCAATCACAATCAGCGTCAGCGCATCCAGCACAATCGTCCACACATTCCAGGAAAAAGGCATTTTGATCTTCTTTCTCCCGGGGGGTTCCAGCAGACGGTCAATCTCCTCATCCAGATGAAAATCCTCATCTCTGTCCAGACGTGACATGCCCTCCTGCACCAGAAACTGTATCGTCAGTTCTTCCCTGCAGTTCGGACAGCTGATAATATGCTCCCGGATCTGTCTGCTTTGCTCTCTGGTACATTTTCCACCGATAAATTCTGACAATAAGGATTCTACTTCTTTGCAGTCCATTATAAAAGCACCACCCCTGCAGCGGCGCAGGTCTTTATCGTCTCCTGATCCCAGAGAGAAACCTGTACTTCACCTACATGGGCTTTTCCCAAAAGCAGCATACACAGACGGGACTGCCCGATTCCGCCGCCAATGGTCAGCGGCAGTTCATTATTTAACAGCATACGATGAAATGGAAGTTCTCTTCTCTCCTCACACCCTGCTTTCACAAGCTGCTCAGACAAAGACCGGGCATTGACACGAATGCCCATGGAACTCAGCTCCAGGGCCTGATCTAACGTGTCATGCCAGAAAATCAAATCACCGTTTAAGGCCCAGTCATCATAATCCGGAGCTCTGCCGTCATGCCTTTTTCCTGACTTCAGCAGATCGCCGATCTGCATCAGGAAAACAGTCTTATATTTTCGCGCAGCTTCGTTTTCCCTCTCTTTCGGAGAGAGAAGCGGATACTCATCCTCCAGCTGCTGGGTCGTCAGAAATGTGACTTCTCTTTTTAAATCAATATGATCCAGCTCGGGGAACTGCCACTTCAGCTCATCCAGAGTACCGCAGACAGCGCCCACAATCCGGTTGACTGTGTCCATCAGGTAGGCGGTATTTCTCATACTCTCATCAATGACCTTTTCCCAGTCCCACTGATCCACATAGACAGAATGCAGATTATCCAGCTCCTCGTCCCTGCGGATGGCATTCATATCCGTGACCAGGCCGTTTCCCACATAAAAATCATACTGCTTCAGTGCCATTCTCTTCCACTTTGCCAGAGAATGTACAACCTCCGCGTGCTGATGCACTGACGGGATGTCAAAGTCCACCGGGCGCTCCACCCCGTTTAAGTTGTCATTCAGTCCCGTCGCGGGATCCACGAAAAGAGGCGCTGTTACACGTTTTAAATGCAGAGCCGCGCACAATTTGATCTGGAATATCTGCTTTACCTGGCCAATGGCCTTCTGTGTGTCATACAGACCAAGGGCGGAAGTGTAACCTTGAGGGATCCATGTCTTTGCCATCATCATTCTCCATTCAGCTGCGCCTTGAGTTTATTGACTGCGTCTTACGCTTTTTCAACTGCATCTCAGTTTAGCATACTGTATTTTCATTGTCAATTACCGGTCTTGTTCCCTCCGCTTCCTCAATCCAGTCAAGCAGCCGTTTCCTCAAATCCTCTTTCACCTTCCCGTAGGCCGCCTCATGCACCACGTTACAAAGCTGGCAGGGATCCTTTTCCATATCGTAAAGATAATCATCCGCATAGAAGTCGGATGCGGCCTCCTCACATCCATTCAGGCCAGGTGCGTATACACCGTATAAATACCGGGGCGTGCGGATACATCTTCCCACACGGCTTTCCGAAATCTGCGCAAAAACCTCATTTCTCCGCTCAGGAAGCTTTCCCCGAGCCACATCCAGCAAATTTTCTCCGATCATCTCATCGCCCACATCCATTCCGGCCATCGCCAGGATCGTTTTGGGCAGGCTGGCTGTACTGACCAGATCCTCCACGATTTTTCCGCCCGTAAAGGAGCCTCCCCGGATGATCAGGGGGACTTTCAGCGCCGCATCGTGTCCGGTACGCTTATAATCGTCCCCGCCGTTTAAATGTCCGTCTCTGTTTCTTGTCATAAAGTGGGATCCATGATCCGACGCATAAATAATCACGGTATCCTCATAGAGTCCCTTTTCCTTCAGCTTTGCAATCAGACGGCCCACATTCTGATCCAGGCTGGCGCACTGACCAAGATAATCCGGATACTCCTCACTGGCGTTTCCCTTCAGAGCCTGCAAATCTCCCGGCAATTCAAAGTCTTTGTATTTTTCCCGGGAGCCATCAGGTCCCTCATAATGCTGATGATCGTTCTGATGATGGGGCTCAATCTGTGAAACCACCATAAAAAACGGTTTGCTTAAGTCTCTGACATCAAGGAAATTCAGTGCCATATCGTTGATGCAGTCCGCCCGGTAGCCCTGAAAATCGATTCTTTGATTATTCTCATCAAACACATAGCCGTCATAACCATGAGAGGTAAATTCCAGCACATCAGCCGTTCTCCAATAGCCATTGTATCCGCCCCGCAGCTCTTTCGGTACCGCCCGGGTTCTGTAATCCAGCGCCTGATTTCCTCTTGGACCGCTGGCCAAATGCCACTTGCCTACATAAGCCGTCTCGTAGCCGGCCTCCTCCATGTAATTGGCAACCGTCTTCACATCCTGGGGCAGGGGCTGACCGTTTTTCCAGCAGTTTAACTCCGTAGGATAGCGTCCGGTCTGAAACAGCGCTCTGCATGGGCCGCAGACTGGCTGGGCGGTAAAGGCATTGCGAAACAGCACACCCTCTCTGGCCAGCTGGTCCACATTCGGGGTAATTTTCAGTTTCTGTCCATAGCAGCCAAGGGTATCCGCCCGCTGTTGATCTGAAAAGTAAAAGATAATGTTCGGTTTGCTCATCTGATATCCTCCATCGTTCATTTTTTGTAGTTTTCCTGTAGTTTACCATATTTCACATGCCTATGAAAAGACATCTTGAAAGCTCTGTGCAAAAAAACTGCCGCGAACCTTTTCCATGATCCGCGGCAGTCATAAGCTTTTTATTCTGTTTTGTCAGCCACAACAGGGATGTCCGGCCGCGGCGCCGTCTCTTACATGGCTGTTCTGAGCGGGATCCTTCATGCACAGATGGACTGCGGTAGTGGTAAACGCCCTCGGCAGAGCCAGAATGTTTGGATGATCGCCCACGATCTTCTTTTTGGCATCCTCCAAAGCCTCCTCCACTGTGGCGCGGGTTTTCAGTCCCATGCTTCTGGCGATGCCGGGTTCCCTGGCCCCTACAATATAGATTGCAGAAGTGTTCATTTCCGCGATGTGCCCACAGGACATCATGGAAAACCCATGGAAAGGATGAAACGCATTGGCGTAGCGGTACTTACGGATATATTCCTCGTTGGTGGCAAAATACTCTCCATAGCGGTTCATATCCGGCAATATCTGCATATAATCATGCTGGAACATTTCAAATAGTTCTCTTAAATATGGCCATCTCTCATCATGAAACCAGCCGTCGCAAATGGAAGGAACAATGAACACACAGTGATCGGCCAGAATTCTCTTATGGCGGATCACCTGGGCAGACAGAGCCTGCATCATCTGAATGGGATTGGTGCCCATGCCGTTGCCATAGTGGAAATTGGTGGGCATGCCGAACACCACCACATCATACTTTTTCTCCGCCCAATGAACATAGGTGCGCTTGTCAGCCACCGCCCAGCTGACAGGCTGCAGCTCTTTCGCATAGCCGGAAAAAATGGCGATCTGGCGGGATTTCGTATCCAGTACCGCGTCGCAGCAGAAGAATTTTTTGCCCATCTTCTCTTCCATCAGCATCCCCTGCTGGTCAAATTTGGAACGCATCTCGGAGTGTGTGGAAACCGGCACAAAATCCGGACGATGCATCACTTCCGGCACATGGTGAGCCGCAATGCTTCTCCAGTGGGAGATGCCCGTGGCGCAATGCTTATAGCCGCCGGAATATCCGCCGTAGGGATTGCCCTGGGTATGACCGATCAGAATCGCCACATCCGCGTCATAGACATATTTATTCATAATCACGTGATCCCCATTGGCAGTATATCCGATGTCCACCAGATGGTCATAATCCTCAGAATCATGGCTGGTGATCTGGCCTGTATGATAGAACTCATTGAAAAGCGCATCCCCCAGAATGGTCTTCATCTCCGGTACCGTGGCCCTGGGATGGAGTCCGTTGGAAAATAAAAGAAGAATGTCCTTTTTCTCTACCCCTGCACTGTACAGTTCGTCCAGGCAGGCCCGGATGGATACCTTTCTGTGGGAGGTAGGCTGATTGCCGCCCTTGACAATATCGGGAATCACAATAACGACCCTGTCGCCGGGCTTTGCCAGCTTCGTCAGAGTGGGCATGCCGATAGGATTCCGGATCGACTCCAGTGTGGCGTTATACAGGCTGTCCCAGTCCTGGGGCAGACAGGGCGGATCCGGCACGGTCTCCCCGGGAATAAAGACATCTGTGGTATCAGGCAATTCGGCGCTTATCACGCCGTTGCCGTATTCAAAGTCCAGTTTCATGTTATTTCCCCTTTCTCTGCAGATAGGTACGGATAATCTCAAGATATTCCTCCGGATAAAAACCGATCTCCCCGGAAAATCTGGTCAGCGCGATCAGCCCGCCGTCGATCTCCCCGATGGAAGCAAGCATTTCAGCATTGTCTATCTTTAAGCCACCGCCGTATACCACGTCAATGCCCGGAATGACTTCCTTAACGAAACGGGCGATCTTTGTGATATAGGGTTTGTCCGCCGGCGTCTTGCCGGGTCCGATAGACCAGACCGGTTCATATCCAATCACGACCTTACTGGTATCCACGCCGTCCAGGCCAATTTCCAGCTGTGCCCGCAGCACTTCCTGCCAGCGGTCCTGTTCCTCGCTCTTTTCACCGATACAGTACAGCACCGTCATGCCCTGGGCGATCGCCAGACGAATCTCCTGATTCAGAAGACGGTTTACCGCGTCCGGATCGGTGACACCGGCCTCCGCCAGAATTCCATTCTTGTCATTTCTCTCCTCACAGTGGCCAATGATCGTGGATGTGACACCCATGGCTGCCATGGCGCTGGCAGGCCGGTTGGTGGTGAAGGCTCCAAAATTGCCGCCCACTGCCGTATTCATGCGGTACACTCCCTGACAGCCGATCTGTACAGGCGAATTCTCACACCGCGCCGCCGCCGCGTTCAAAAGCTGCGCCTCCGGGAAATACTGTTCAAACTCCACATTGGCAGGATCAGATTTTTTCCGCGCTGCCTGTGTATTTTCTACAATATATCCGCCC
>JAJQGR010000296.1 GCA_021200345.1 Lachnospiraceae bacterium
TCATAACGCTGTACTTCCGCGCGGCGCTCCTTGATCTCCTTGTCCAATTCATTCTTGGACCGGATGTTCTCTTCCTTGAGTTTCAGAGAAGTCTCACGCTTCTTGGTCTCAGCAGCTTTCAGAGCTTCATCAATAATCTCTCTTGCCTTATCCTCCGCATTGCCAATCTCTTTCTCAGTCACATTCTTATGATAAGCTGTGGCCGCGAACCAGGTAACAACCGCGGTAACGGCAAGGACAACCAGTACTATCCCGACAACTATGCCGATGGATATCATACAGGAAGCTCCTCCTTATTAAATTTTCATTGTATATCATGGCAGGAACAACAAAATTCCCTGCTCTTCACTACAACACTATAATATTACTGTATAAATTGCCTAATGTCAAGTAATAGATTTTACATTTGTATCTCTGATGTTCCCGTTCAAACATTCCTCGCCCCATCTTTATCTTGACAAATTCGTCCTTCTGACAGTAAGATAGCTTATCGGAGGAAGCATACATCATGATTAAAAAAATCCACGTCAAAGTTCATCCGGAAGAGCTCATCGCTTTTCTGATTTTATTTATGTATCTCTGGGTATTGCTGGTGCTGCAGGATTTTCCCGCAAGTTATACTACCAATTTCCTCTCCATTGCTCTCTGCGGCATTCTCAGCCTGTTTATCACTGCTCTCCTTTTCCATGCGTTAAAGAAACTGGCTCTTGTCAAAATAAGCGGGACCGCAACCGCCGGCCGCAGGAATACTCTGATCGGAATCAGCTGCGTTTTCATCGCCACTTTCCTGATCATGATATTCTATTTTCTCGGAGAATATACGGAGGATATTTACTCCGCGGGCAGTGATATTCTGAATCAGTACTCCCAGGCCCTTGGAAATTATCCGTTAAACAACTGGCATCCGTTCCTTCACACCCTGCTTTTCTATATCATACCTGTCCGTCTGACAAACAGTGCCGCTGCAATCGTCATTCTGCAGCTGTTATATTTCAGCCTGGCGTTTACCTATCTGATTTATGTGATCTTTCAAAATGGAGGCAGTAAATTTTTCATACTGGGGTTCTGCGTCTATATCTGGCTCAACCCTTTCCTGACCGCCTGGATGGTTTATCCCACCAAGGATGTGGCCATGATGATTTTTGTCATGGTTCTGATGGCATATTACATTCAGATCATCTGCTCCAGAGGTATGTGGCTGCATCGCAGACGTAATCTGTTCCTGTTTTCTCTTTTCGCGGTTCTGTGCTGTTATATGAGGCACAACGCAATTCTCTTCGTTGCGCCGTTGGTTCTGATCGCATTGTTCTATGATCTCAAAAATGACCGTCAAACCATAAAAATGAAACTTACGGCGGTCTTTCTGATGCTTGCGCTCTCTCTTCTGATCCGGGGCATCTATGCCGTCTATGATGTGGAAAACCCGTCCTACCGCACCATTGAAACAATCGGGCTTCCCATTTCCGTATGGGCCAACGTTCTGCAATCCAACGCTGACGCTCTCCCGGCTGAAACAAGAGAAGTACTGCTGGAGCTGCTTCCCCAGGATATGGTTGCTCTGTTTTCTGCGGATGCCGGCTTTAACTCCATCAAATTTCTCGACGGAATGGACTGGGAGCCGCTTGACGCCCTTTCCTACACCGAAGTATTAAAATATACCGTCCAGTGCTTTCGTTACGCACCGCGGGAATCTATCGCCGCAGTCACGAAACTGACCAATTTCGTCTGGTCCTTTAATATCAGCGACACGCCCAAAAATTACTATATGGTGACAACCGCCGCCTCCGAGACTGTCTCGCGGCTGGTTATGCAGTTGAAAGTATCTTTTGGCTCCGGACTTCTGGCCTCTGTGTTTGGAGCTTACGGGCTGCAGATGCTCATAATCCTGATTGCAGCTGCCGTCCTTATGGCAGCCGGCAGAACCTCTTTTCTGCACATTCTTCCTGTCTTCTGCTACAATTACGGAACCATGCTTTTGCTGACCGGCAGGGATTACCGGTTCTTCCTGTTTAATATACCCCTGTGGATGTGCGTCATCTTTCTGATGCTGAAAGATGAGAAAAAAATGAGGAAATAGCGTCCATGCTGTAGCCTTTACGATATAAGAAAGCCATAGTCTTTGCTTTCTCTTTCTCATCCGCGCTGTCATGATCATAGCGCCTCTTCTCCAGCAGCCTTTGAATTTGCTCCCTCTCGTTCCACTCCCCGTGATCTGACAGGAAGACCTCCCAGGCCCGCTCAAAGGTCTCAGAGGAGATCCCTTTTGCCAGCAGATCACGACGAATTCTCTGCCTGCTGCGATCAGCACTGTGAAACCGGATATAGTCCTGCGCATATCTGAAATCATCCACATAGTGAAACTTCATCACATAAGTCAAAGCCTGACTGATCAGCTCCTCCGGGTAAGCATTCTCTCTCAGCTTTCGCTCAAGCTCCGCCTGGGTGTAGCTTTTCTTTTGTAAAAGGTTCATGGCTCTCAGACGGCTGCGCTTTACAAGGACAGTGTCCCACAGCTCTTCCCACAGCTCAGGCGCAATTTCTTCCTCCTCCTTCAGGCCATATCGATGAAGCTCACCCTTATATAACGGAAAAGTAAGGTGCTCATCCACTGTGATGAGCACCTTTTTGGTGTTTAACTCCCTGATCTGAGTGACAATCATGATTCTTTGGACGCTTCGGCATCCTCGCTCACAGAAACAGCCGGTGCGGCAGGCAGACCATAATATTCTCTGACCTTCGCATCCACCTCAGCCAGAATCTGCGGGTTCTCCTGCAGATATACCTTGGTATTTTCTCTGCCCTGTCCGATCTTATTGCCCTGGTAGGAATACCAGGCACCGGATTTATTGATCACATTAATATCCGCAGCAAGGTCAAGTACGTCTCCAACAGTGGAGATGCCTTCACCGAACATAATATCAAACTCCGCCTCCTTAAAGGGCGGCGCCACCTTATTCTTCACCACCTTGATGCGGGTACGATTGCCCACATCCGAACCGTTCTGCTTAATGGAAGCGATTCTCCTGACATCAAGGCGGACGGAGGCATAAAACTTCAGGGCACGTCCACCAGTGGTCGTCTCCGGATTACCAAACATAATACCAATCTTCTCACGAAGCTGATTGATAAATATCACAATGCAGTTTGTCTTACTGACAACCGCAGTCAGCTTGCGCAGCGCCTGAGACATCAGCCTGGCCTGCAGCCCCATATGACTGTCTCCCATATCCCCGTCGATCTCCGCCTTGGGCACCAGAGCCGCCACAGAGTCAATCACAATGATATCCACAGCGCCGGAACGCACCATAGTCTCAGCGATCTCCAACGCCTGCTCCCCGTTGTCCGGCTGGGATATGTACAGATTGTCAATATCCACCCCAATGGCTCTGGCATAGGTGGGATCCAGGGCATGCTCCGCGTCAATGAAGCCCGCAATGCCGCCCCTCTTCTGCACTTCCGCAATCATGTGCAGAGTCACTGTAGTCTTGCCGGAAGACTCCGGTCCATATATCTCGATAATACGGCCTTTCGGAACGCCTCCAAGCCCCAGAGCGATATCCAGGCTCAGTGCACCGGTAGGCACCGTCTCCACATTCATCTGTGCCGCCGGGTCGCCCAGCTTCATCACCGCGCCCTTACCATACTGCTTTTCAATCTGTCCCAGCGCCGCTTCCAGCGCTCTCTGCTTGTCACTTTTCTCCATAATCTGATCTCCTTATGCCGAACAAACGTTCTCTGTTAGTCAATAAGATAAAACATTTGTTCGATTCTGTCAACACTTTTTTACAGTTTCTTTCAGCAAAACTTTTTCCGCTATCTCCAGCGCCCGTTCTGCCGCCTGCTCACGTATCTCATTGCGCTCTCCCAAAAAGAGCTGTCTTTTTACAAAAACCCGGTCCGGTTCGGCACAGCCGATATATACAAGCCCCACTGTTTCCCCGTTTCCGCTGTCAGGACCCGCATAGCCCGTAACCGAGAGAGCAATGTCCGCCCTCGCCCGCTTCCTGGCTCCCATGGCCATCTCCCGTGCGGCCTGCTCACTGACCGCAGTCCACTTCGAGAGTGTATCCAACGATACCAGAAGCTCTTCATGCTTGGCCATATCAGAATAAGTGACAAAGCTTCTCTCAAAGCATTCACTGGCGCCGGCCACACTGACAAGCCTGGCAGCCAAAAGCCCCCCTGTACAGGATTCGGCACAGGTAATCTTTAATTTCCGATCAATACATAAATGTACTATCCGTTCCTCTGTTGTCATTTTTCCTCCTCCGTTGATCCTGCATTTTCTCTTTGATGCCCCAAAATGAAAAATACCCAATGAAACCGCCTCTTTGGCAGACAGCCTTCACTGAGTACTTTTATATATCTTCTCATCATTTGAAATCGGTTAATACCTGTCTGTTCTTACGAATGTAATCCACCAGGGATACAATCGTCAGTATCAGTGCAATCCACATGACCAGTACAGTGATCAGCGAAAGCTGCTCAATATCAGCAATCATCAGAATGATCATGATCATCTGGAATGTGGTCTTATACTTCCCCCACATACTGGCAGCGATCACAATTCCATTGTCAGAGGCCACCAGACGGAAACCGCTGATGATAAATTCCCTGCCTACTATGACAATAACAGCCCAGCTGGGAATGCGTCCCAGTTCAATCAGACAGATCAGAGCGGAACAAACCAAAAGCTTATCAGCCAGAGGATCCATAAACTTTCCAAAGTTTGTAACCATATGATATTTTCGGGCAATCCTGCCATCCAGCAGGTCGGTCAGACTGGCAACCACAAAAATCACCAGCGCCACCCAGTCCATATATTCAAGGATCCCGCCAAAAAGGAAGTCAAACCAGCCCCAGTGACTGTGTCCGCCCAGCAGAAAAATTACAAAGGGAACCACAAGGATCATCCGTATCGTCGTCAGCTTATTCGGCAGATTCATGGCAAATCTCTCCTGTCAGATCATATTCTCCCGCATCCGTCACACGCACCCGCACAAAATCTCCGGTCATGAGTAAATCGTCTGTTTTAATAAAAATATATCCATCCACATCCGGCGCATCCCTGTAGGTACGTCCTATATAAACATCATCCTCCTCCAGTCTGCCATCAATCACACACCAGAGAATCTGACCCACATAGTCCCGCGCTTTCTCAAAGGAGATTTCCTGCTGCAGTTCCATCAGCTCCCCGCGGCGTTCTTCCTTGACCTCTTCCGGAATCTGATCCGGGAAAGCAGCCGCCGGCGTATCTTCCTCCTGGGAATAAGAAAAGACTCCCAAACGCTCAAATTCCATCTCATTGACAAAGCGGTACAGCTCCTGATGTTCTTCCTCCGTCTCCCCCGGAAACCCGGTAATCAGCGTTGTACGCAGCGCAATATCAGGGATCTTGCGACGGAGAGCGCCAATTATTTTTCGCAGGTCATTCTGATTTGTGCGCCGTCCCATCCGCTTCAGGATACGATCGCTGGCATGCTGAATGGGCAAATCCAGATAATGGACTACTTTTTCACAATCCCTCATGGCGCAAATCAGTTCCTCATCAATCTCCTCCGGATAGCAGTACAACACCCGGATCCAGAAGAGCCCCCGGATTTCGTTAAGTTGCCTCAGCAGTGCTCCCAGACTCTTTTTCCCGTATAAATCCACTCCGTACAGGGTCGTCTCCTGAGCCACAAGAATCAGCTCTTTCACTCCCTGCGCCGCAAGAGCCTCCGCCACCCGCACCAGCTCCTCCATGGGGACAGAACGAACACGACCCCGCACCTGCGGTATCACACAGTAGGTACAGCACTTGTCACAGCCTTCCGCAATCTTTAGATAAG
>JAJQGR010000166.1 GCA_021200345.1 Lachnospiraceae bacterium
TGGACCGGGACGAGATCGGAGAGCCGCTTGCCAAGGTCACAGGAGTGGTCATGGGAGAAATAGTGGATCCGGGAATTACGGATGCCATGAATATGGGTGGGTGTATGGCTCCGGCCGCCGCCCTGACCATCACCTCTGCACTGAAGGAGTTTCCTTATCTTCCGGAAAATTATGATCAGATTATTACGGGAGACTTGGGAGAGGTGGGAAGCCAGGCGCTGGTGGATCTGATGCGGCAGCAGGGATATGATATTGCTGAGCGGCATATGGACTGCGGACTGTGTATGTATGACAGAGAGAAAGAGGATGTGCACGCCGGAGGAAGCGGCTGCGGCTGCAGTGCGGTGATGCTGGCGGCGTTTATCTTGCCGAAAATCAAAAGCGGAGCCTGGAAGCGGGTGCTGTTCGTGCCCACGGGGGCGCTGTTAAGCAAGGTGCGGACTCAGGAGAAGATGTCGGTGCCGTCCATTGCCCATGGAGTGGTGATTGAGGGGGTTTGACAAGCGGAGAATGCGCGTTTATACTGAGATCATCGGCAAAGACGCGGTCTGCGGCAAGGCTTTGTTATTTTGAGGGCTGTAGGAACGGTGAGAATGGAAGCAGGGAGGAAGAAAAAGATGGAGCGTCTGATGGAGTTTAAGATGGAGCGCCAGGGGCTGTTGGAGATTGGGCAGAGTGTCACGGTGACGGAGGGAGTGCTGCCCAGCAATTATTATTATACCATTGACCCGTCCCTTGCCATGTCGGGAAATTTCCCTTTCCGGGAGAGGATGCTGGCCAGAGAGGGTGTGGTCAGAAATATTGAGAAGAGGCCGCGAGGGTATTATGTGACCTGTGCCTTTGAGGAGCCGGAGCGGTGAGAGAATAAAAAAGGCATTCGTGGGAATACTGTTTCTATCAGTCCCGGTTTCAGGGTATGAGGCGCAAAGACTCCAAATGGCGGCGCAGTGCGTTCAGACCTCAAATCCGGGCAGAAGTTGGGAGCAGGACGATGGAATATGTAAGTGCGTTTGTAGTGGGCGGAATCATTTGCGCCCTGGCACAGATTTTAATGGAAAAAACGAAGATGCTGCCGGGAAGAATTATGGTGACTCTTGTAGTAACCGGCACCGTGCTGAGCTTCCTGGGGTTATTTGAGCCATTAAAGGAGATCGGCAAAGCAGGGGTAAGCGTGCCGCTTCTGGGCTTTGGACATTTGTTGATGAAAGGCGTGAAAGAAGCGGTGGATGAGCAGGGGTTCCTGGGGCTTTTCACCGGCGGTTTCAAATCGGCGGCTGCTGGCTGCAGCGCGGCCCTGATCTTCGGATATCTGGCGGCCCTGGCTTTTAAGCCGAAGATGAAAAAATAACAGAGGCTGGGCATGAAAAAAGGCTGGCAGACTGAATGATTCAGCATGCCAGCCTTTTGGTGTTGTCTACCAGACGCAGACACCAAAGCTCTTATAATATTTTTCCAGGATCGCTCTCATTTTCTTCAACATTTTCAGTTTCTCCTTTCGGGATGCCCTTTTTACGGGTTTGGTTTGGCTGAGCCTCTGCGAAGCCTTGTAACTTTTGCTTGCGCCGCTCTGTTTTTCTTTCTGGATATAAGATATCATATTGACGTGGAAGAGTAAAATACATATAATAAAACCGTCACGATACCTAAAAAGTATAAATAAAAGGAGCCGGTATGGAATTAAGACATATTCGCTATTTTATGGCGGTTGCCGAGGAGATGAATTTTACCCGCGCCGCGGAAAAGCTGTGCATCGCCCAGCCGCCGCTAAGCCGTCAGATCAAAGACCTGGAGGAGGAGCTGGGAGTTACACTTTTTGTACGCAAGCCCCATGCCTTGCAGCTGACAGAGGAGGGGGTGCTGTTTCGTCAGTACGCCCTGCAGATTTTAAATCTGGTAGACCGCTCCACGGAGGAAATTCATGAGATGAAGGGCGGGCTGTATGGTACCCTGTATCTGGCCACTGTGGAGGGCAGCGCCCCGCGGCTGCTTTCGGAATGGATTGCCGGCTTTGAAAAGCGCCATCCTCATGTACAGTATAATTTATGGAACGGCAATTCTGACGATGTGGTAAACCGTGTCATGAAAGAGCTGTGCGAGCTGGCCGTCATCATGGAGCCTCATAACGCGGAGGGCGTGGAGGCTTTGCCGGTCTTTCAGGAACCATGGGTTGCTATTCTTCCGGCAGGGCATCCGCTGGCTTTCAAAGAGGGCAATACACTTGAGGTTCAGGAGCTTCTGCCCTTTGACCTGATTATTCCTTCCCGTTCCTCGCGTCTGGATGAGATTAACAGCTGGTTTGCGGATACCGGCAGCCTGCCCATGATCCGCTGCCGGATGGCGCACATGCTGACCGCCTACGAACTGACGCGCCAGGGTGTGGGTATCTCCATCTATCCGGCGGCCTCCGGAAGTCTGTCCTGTTATCCGGACGTCTGTGTGAAGGAGATTATAAATCCTGCTGTTACCGCGTCTTATGTACTGATCTGGAATAAGAGCCACCAGCTGTCCCATGTGGCGCAGGAGTTTGTGGATTTTGTCAGGGAACAAAAACAGTTGGAACCTGTCGGGAACGGGAGACGTGTTCCATATGATTTTCCCATTGAGTAAATGAAAAGTACAATAGAGAGAAAGGCTGGATGTGATGGATTACGATTATCTGTTTTTTCAATTGAAAATGATCAGAAAGGGGACGAAACCGCCCATCTGGAGGCGTGCGCTGGTTCCTTCCAACATTACATTTGCTCAGATGGCTTTGATCCTGGAAGAGATGCTGGAACTTCCAAAATCAGACAGATTTGAGTTTGAGTTTTATCAGAAAAAGGACCGGCTGATCGAGTGGCATGAAGAGGATGCGGATGTCCATGACTATTATTACGATTATCTGAATGCGCCGGATACCTTTGTGAATGAATGGATGATGACTGAGAAGTGGTTTACTTTTCGCATCAGGGGTGTCAGCAGTCAGTTGCCGGAATATCGGGTGGAGATAGAGAGATTTCTGAAAACGGTCAACATTGGCTCAGATTTACAGCCGTTAACCTGGCCAGTTATCACGGAGACGAAGCTTCCTGAAAATGATCCGTATTGGCCCGGCGCAAATTCCGGACAGATAAATGAACACCTTCATGATTTTTTCCAGGTGAAGAAAGGCGGTGCGGAGTATCTTTATCTGGCAGAATTGATAGAAAATATAGAGGGGAAGCAATGTGGTCTGAAATACTGTACGGAGTTGGCCAACAGAAACATACACTCAAAAGAAGCGCCGGACAAAATTTTAAAGAAGCTGGCGGAGCAGATCAGGGAGAATGCGAATATCCTGAGCGGAGCAAAGGAGAGTGACTTTCAGGATACCGGGGACAGCACTTCCGAGGGCAATACGTCAGCCCGGGAACAAATGAAAGAGGAACTTCCGCAATTTGAAAAAATCCCCATGCCGAAGCAGCCGCGTAAAAGAGCAACGGTGGAGACCGGGCTGAAAGCTCTCACAAGGGAAAATCTCCTGGAGATGGCGGAATCGCTTGAAATGCAGATCAGCGGAACGCAAAAGAATAAAATTGCATATGAGATTGCCAGATATCTGCTGGATCCGTCCAATATGCGCAAGGAGCTTCTGTTGATGAGCGAAGAGGAGCTGGATGAGTTTGAGAGGCTGATAGAAAGCGGTTTTAGCAAAATTTCAGAGAAAGCGAAAGAAAAACTGGACGCACTTTGGAATCTGGGATATGTAGTCGCATTCAGGGATGGAAGCTATGAGGTACCTGAGGACGCGGAGACGGTCTATCAGGTGATTAAAAGAAACGGATATCGGGAGTTTCACAGACAGGCTGTCTGGATGCTGAAGTGTCTGAACGCATTCTCGGAATTATATTATGTTACTCCGGTTAAAGTATTGTATCGTATGTATAAGCGGGATAGGGCTCTGGCTGTACCGTATGCTGATTTTTTAGATCTTTATGAAAAGATTCCGGAGGAAATGAATCCCTGCTGTGTGATAGATGATAAAATCATGTTAAGCCATCTGGCGGAAGATGGACGTTATAAACTGTTTGACATGGGACAGATCGGCACAGAGTTTTATATTCCAACAAAAGAGGAGATAGAATGCCTGTCACGTGACGGATATCCTTCCTGTGTGGAGGAATATCAGAAACTGGAAGCTTTTCTGCAAAACAGAGTGGGCTTGGATGAGGACAGATGCAGTGAATTATGCCGGAGCGCGTATCATATGTTCAGCAGTGACGGAGAGCCTTCTGATTTTGTAATCGTGTTGGAAAATAAAAAGATCAGGTTTGCTACCCGAAAAGATTCGGAAAATTTTGACGACCTCCTGACACAGGCTTATCTGCATACATGGAAGATTGAATTGCTGGGCCATACAATCATGGAAATAAGTCAACCAACGGCTTCTGTAACTGTAAGCAGTAAGGTGGCTGCATCTGAGAGCAGCAATGTATCGTTTGCTTCTGAAAGTACAGGAAAGGCTATCAAAAAAACGGAGCCCGCAAAGAAAATCTATCCCAACGATCCCTGCCCCTGCGGCAGCGGGAAAAAGTATAAGAAATGCTGTGGAAGGAAAGTATAGAGAGTTATGGCAAAACAAAAGGAAATCAAAACCAACGCGATGCGTGTGCTGGAAACGATGAAAATTCCGTTTCAGCATTTTACATATGAATGCGACGAATTTGTGGACGGTCTGCAGATCGCGGACAAGCTGAACCTTCCTTATGAGAAAGTGTATAAAACTTTGGTGACGGTGGGAAACAGCAGAAATTATTTCGTGTTTGTGATTCCCGTGGCGGAGGAGCTGGATTTGAAAAAGGCGGCTCGTTCCGTCGGGGAGAAAAGCGTAGAGATGATTCATGTGAAGGACATCAACCAGGTGACCGGCTATATCCGGGGCGGCTGCACCGCCGTTGGTATGAAAAAACAGTATGCGACAGTCATCGACAGTTCTGCGCTGAAACAGCCGACCATTATGGTCAGCGGCGGGCGGATCGGTTCTCAGATTGAGCTGGCGCCGCAGGATCTGGCAAAGGCGGCGAGGGCGGAGTTTGCGGAAGTAATCAGGTGAGAGGTATGATTGTCCATTGATTTCGCGTATAAAGTTCATCCGACAAAAGAGGAGGGCAGGGAAACACAATGGCGCAAAGAACAGTCTGTCTGTGTGATGGAAAATACATAGGCATAGAGACCATATATACAGTCGTAAATGGGCAGCAGATTAATATCCCGGAAAAACTTCAGGAACTTAGAAGGAAAAGCCGGAATAACGAGCTCTTCTGCCCCTGCGGGTGCGGTTCCAATCTGATTCTGGTGGCCGGGGATAAAAATCTGCGGGAGCAGCATTTTCGCATAAAAGGAGGGGAGCCTAACGCGGGATGTACTGCGGTTACGGAGAGCAGAACCTCACTGCATTCTAAGATTGTGCTGAAATGCTGGCTGGATGAAAAGCTCAGGGCTGCGGATATCGAGACCCGCGTTCCGATTTATGCTGTTGACGGCGTGGAGAGGAAGTATGAGTTTACTTTTCTTTCCAGGGAAAAGAGAATCGCGTTGAGCTACTGCCGTGACAGGGCCAATTTGTCAGATGAGAAATTTGATATTCTGGAGAGCAACAGTCAGGGAATTTCCACTATTTATGTCGCGGACACTTTCAATGGAGGAAATGATGGACAGTACCCGGAAGGGCTGATGAAAATCCAGAACCGGCAGGGGTATTGTCTGCTTCTGGATATTAAAGGAAAAGAGGGTACCCTTTCCATGGCTTCCAAGGGCAGCGGTTTTCAGCAGGAGAAAACCCGGCGGGAGAAAAACGGATGGAAGGTG
>JAJQGR010000040.1 GCA_021200345.1 Lachnospiraceae bacterium
GTTTTGCAGTCATAGTTCCCTCATTTCCTTTGAAGATTATTTGAACTCCGCGATGGTCACGCCGGAATCTCCCTCCCCGGCTTCTCCCAGACGGTAGGATTTGATATAGCTGGTGCGCTTCAGGTGCTGATGAACCGCATTTCTGAGAGCGCCGGTTCCTTTGCCGTGGACAATGCGCACAGTCTGTAAATGGGACAGATAGGCGTCGTCCAGATATTTGTCCAGTTTTGAGAGGGCCTCGTCCACTGTACAGCCTAACAGGTTGATCTCCGGAGAGATGGACAGGGATTTGGATACCCGGATGGAACTGGCGCCGCTTTTATGGGCCGGAGCGGTAACAGGTTCCTCTTTGGCAAGCACCAGATCTTTGATATTGACCTGGGTCTGCAGAATACCGCACTGGATAAACAGGTTGCCCTTTTTGTCCGGCAGGGAGTAGACGGTGCCGGACAGACCGCTGGAGATGACTTTGATAGCGGTGCCAAGCTGGATGTCTTTTTCTGTCAAAGGACGATCCGATGTGTCGGGCTTTTTATTTTTCGCCGCCAGCTTTTCGTTCTGCCGGTCGATCTTTTCCCGCAGCTTCTGGCGCTGTTTTTCCAGGTCTCCTACGGTGGCGGACCTGGATTTATTCATCTCACGGATGGTTTCATCGGCGGTGTCCTTGGCTTCCTGCAGTATGGCGCGGGCCTGCTCATTGGCTTCTCTTATAATTTTGGCTTTTGAAGCGTCGAGCTTTGCCTGCTTCGCGGAAAGATCATCCTTCAGGGCCTGGATTTCTTTCTTATATGCCTGGATTTCCTGCTGGTCTTTTTCCAGTTCCTTACGGCTTTGCTCCAGATTGGAGATGACATCCTCAAAGCTTTCCTTTTCTGAACTGATCTGCTCTTTTGCCGCATCGATAATCCTCTGAGGCAGTCCCAGGCGTCTGGAAATGGCGAAAGCGTTGCTTTTGCCGGGAATACCGATGAGCAGGCGGTAGGTGGGACGTAAGCTGGCCACGTCAAATTCGCAGCAGGCGTTTTCCACAAAGGAGGTGGAAAGGGCATACAGCTTTAATTCACTGTAATGTGTGGTGGCCATGGTGCGGATTCCCCGGCCATGGAGATCATTTAAGATGGAGATGGCCAGCGCCGCCCCCTCGGTGGGGTCGGTGCCTGCGCCCAGCTCATCAAACAGGCACAGGCTGTCTTCGTCCGCGTATTTTAATATGGAAACGATGTTGGTCATATGAGAGGAAAAGGTACTCAGGCTCTGTTCAATGCTCTGTTCGTCGCCGATGTCCGCGTACACCCTGGTAAAAAGCCCCAGTTCGGAGCGGTCCAGCGCCGGAATGTGCAGTCCGGCCTGCCCCATCAGGGTAAAAAGGCCTACTGTTTTCAGGGAGACAGTTTTGCCGCCGGTGTTGGGTCCGGTGACAATGAGCAGGTCGAAATCCTGTCCCAGGCTGATGTCAATGGGAACCACGCTTTTTTTATCAAGCAGTGGATGCCGTCCGCTTCGAATGCGAATATGATGATCAGTGTTAAATACAGGGCGGGTAGCGTTCATGTCCATGGCTAACAGTGCTTTGGCGAAAATAAAGTCCAGCAGAGTCATCAGCTTCTGATTTTGCATCAGCTCTGTGGTATAAGCGCCGGCCTGGGCACTGAGATCGGCGAGGATGGTATGGATTTCCTCCTGCTCCTGGATTTCCAGCTCCCGGATCTGGTTATTGAGTGTCACCACTGCGGCCGGTTCAATGAAAAAAGTGGAGCCGGTGGCGGACTGATCGTGAATCATGCCGGAGACCTGTCCCTTGTATTCCGCCCGCACAGGCAGACAATAGCGGTTGTCCCGCATGGTGATGACCGCATCCTGCAGCATACTGCGCATGGGACCGTTGACCATACTGTTTAACTGGGTGTGAACCCGGTCCGTGGTGATCCGGATCTGCCTGCGGATATGTTTTAAGGCAGAGGAGGCGTCATCCGCAATTTCTTCCTCTGAGAGAATGCAGCGACGGATCTCTGAGGAAAGCTGAGTCAGAGGCTGCAATCCTTCAAACAGCCCGGTTAAAGAATCGTCCGGCGCGTCCTCTTTTCCTTTTTTGCCGTAGCTTTTGACTCTGGCCGTGTTTTCCAGCATTCCGGCGATGCCTAAAAGCTCCGGGATGGACAGAGTGGAACCGATCTCTAAAGATTTGATGGCAAAGCCCAGATCCCGGTTACTGCCAAAGGAGATTTTCCCATGGGCAAACAGGCGCGTCAAGGCGTCTGCGGTCTGAGACTGAGACTTGTTGATGGTGTCCAGATCGTCAGAGGGCGTCAGAGCCTGGCACATGGCCTTGCCGGGTTCGGAACAGGCCCGGTCGGAGAGCATGGCGATGATTTTGGGATATTCTAAGATTTTCAGACCTTTTTTGTTCATGATATATCAACTCCGAAAAATGGTTAAAATGACAGGGCTTTCTTACTGGTAATATTAGAAGTTCTAACACAGTATAGCATGATTTCCCGGTGCATGAAAGCCCCGGAACGGAAATTTTATGATGACGAAGTATTGCATGAAATCCTGACAGTGAAAGGATGGGAGGACAGGACGCAGGCAGGATGTGTTTTGCGCTTTTAACCGGAAAATATTGCAGGATGGAAGAATTTCGAGTATACTTATAAAAGCAGTTTCGCAATTAAGGATGAAATTATGGATGACAGGAAAAAACAAAGCCAGAGTGATTTTCTGGAGGAAACCATCAAAAAGCGCCCGGTCAATAAACAAAAGGTTGTAAGACGGATGATAGAGGTTTCCCTGCTGGCCATTCTGTTCGGAGCCATTGCCTGCGCGACCATTGTTCTGCTCTCCCCGGTGCTGGAGAAAATGATTTTCAGGGAAGAAGAGGAAGAGACGGAATCGCAGGTCGCGGAAATGGACTTTGCGGAGGATTCGCTGGAAGTGGTGGCGGAGGAGATCCAGCCCGAGGACATGCTGGCTGAGGATGTGCAGGAAGAGCCCGAGGAGACGGTTGTGATTGTGGAAGAGACAATGACAGCCCAGCAGATTGTGGAGGAGGAGGCCAGGCTGTTTTCCGAACTGGCGGAATCCTGCGCTGACTGGCTTGTGACGGTGCGCGGTGTATCCAGCAATGAAAGCTGGCTGGAAAGCAGTCTGGTCAGTGCTTCTGAGTATAGTGGAGCTATCGTAACGGAAAGCGATACGGATTTATACATTTTGACCAACAGCGGCAGTCTGTCAAGGGCGGATTATATTGAGCTGACTTTCGTGGATGGGACGACCGCGGTGGGGACCATTTGCGAGGAGGACAGTAACTCCGGACTGATGGTGTTAAGGGTATCCAAGGAGGATCTTTCGGCGGAAACGCTGGAGGAGGTTTCCGTCGCGGTTTTCAGCAGCTCCAATTTAAAGTCTAATCTGGGCAGCAGAGTGCTGGCGGTGGGCAACCCTATGGGAGTGTCCGGATCTTATGTGTCGGGAACGATCACTGCCATGGGGATTGAGGCCAGCAGCTGGGACATTAATTATAAAGTCCTGATGACGGATATTTATGCCAGCCAGTCGCCGCAGGGTTTTCTGGTGAACCTGCGAGGATACATTGTGGGTGTGCTTTGCAATGATTATAATTCCGCTGACACTGGCAATATCCTGAGTGCGCTGGGCATTACGGAACTGAAAAAAACCATTGAACTGATGTGCAGCGGCAGCGAAATCCCGCGGCTGGGAATACAGGGAACAGATGTGACGGCGGCTGCCAATGAGCAGGAGGGGGTGCCGCTGGGGGCTTATGTGACTGAGGTGTTATTGAATTCCGCGGCTATGTCCGCGGGGATACAGATTGGGGATATTGTGACAGCTGTCGATGAGACGGAGATTTCCGGCATGTCAGATTTAACAAGCTGCCTTTTGTCCTATCGGGCTGGAGACAGTGTGACTGTGACGATCTGCCGGTTAAGCCAGGGCGTATACAGGGAAATAGAGCTTCATATTATTTTATAGAGGAGTAAAAGGAATGAAATATATCAAAGATTATCGGGAAGGCGACAGGATGTCGGACATTTATTTATGCAAACATAAGCAGTCCGCCACCACTAAAAACGGGAAGCCGTATGAAAATGTAATATTGCAGGATAAGACAGGGACGCTGGACGCTAAGGTATGGGATCCAAACAGCTCCGGGATCGGGGATTTTGACGTGCTGGATTATATTGAGGTGTTTGGCGAGGTGACGAGCTTCCAGGGAGCACTGCAGGTCAACGTGAAACGAATTCGCGTCTGCGGGGAGGGCGAATATAATCCGGCAGATTATCTGCCGGTTTCCCAAAAAGGGATTGACTCCATGTATGAGGAGCTGAAAGGGTTGATCAACAGCCTGGATAATTTATATTTAAAGCAGCTCCTTTGGGATATTTTTGTCAACGACAGGGAATTTGCAAAGAAATTCTGCAATTCCTCTGCGGCCAAGACAGTGCATCATGGTTTTGTGGGAGGGCTTTTGGAGCATACGCTGGGAGTGACAAAGCTTTGTGATTTTTACTGCAGTCAGTATCCCGCACTTCACCGGGATCTGCTGTTGACGGCAGCCATGTGCCATGATATCGGTAAGACGAAAGAATTATCCGCTTTCCCGGAAAATGATTATACGGATGAGGGGCAGTTATTGGGGCATATTGTGATGGGAGTGGAGATGGTCACGGAAAAGATCCGGGAGATCGACGGCTTCCCGGAGAAGCTGGCCAATGAGTTGAAGCACTGCATTCTCTCGCATCACGGCAAGATGGAGTTCGGCTCCCCCAAGGTGCCGGCGCTGATGGAGGCCATGGCACTGTATTTTGCAGATGACACGGACGCCAAGATGGAGACCTTTACGGAACTTTTATCCGCCGGTGCGGGCAGGGAAGGTGAATGGCTGGGATATAACCGGCTGCTGGAGACCAATATCAGGAGTGCAATTGCGCCGGAGAAATAAGATGACCTTTTTCAAAAATCAGCAGATACAGATCGAAATCACAGATTTGAATACAGACGGCGAGGGAATAGGGAAAGTGGATGACTTTCCCTTTTTTATCAAGGACACCGTGCCGGGGGATGTGGTGACAGCTACCGTGATGAAGACAAAAAAGAATTACGGATACGCCAGGCTGCTGACCCTGATCACCCCTTCGCCTGACAGAGTACAGCCGGTCTGCCCGCAGCACAGAGCCTGCGGCGGCTGCCAGCTGCAGTCCCTTTCCTATGAAAAGCAGACAGAATTCAAGGAAAAAAAGATTGCCAATAACTTGCGGCGTATCGGCGCTTTAAGCACCGAGGAGGTGGAGGCGGCCCGGGAGCCCTTTGTGGGGATGGACGAGCCCTTTCATTACCGCAATAAAGCCCAGTATCCCGTGGGGAGAGACAAGGACGGGAAGACGGTCTGCGGCTTTTACGCCGGGAGAACCCACGCGATTGTTCCCAATACAGACTGCGCTTTGGGCGCGGAAGAAAACGGGGAAATCCTGCGGGCGGTGCTGGCGCATATGGACCAATATCACATTGCGCCGTACGATGAAGCTTCCGGCCAGGGCCTGGTGCGGCATATCCTGATTCGCAGCGGCTTCGAGAGCGGGCAGATGATGGTCTGCCTGGTGGTGAATTTATCCCCCGCAGAGTGGGAGAAATGGGGATGGGAGAGGCTGAAGGCCGGGGAGCTGGTGGAAAGGCTGCGGGGACTACGCGTCTCCAGCATTTCAGTGAATTTCAACACCCGCCGCGACAACGTTATCATGGGCAATACCTGCCGGACTATCTGGGGCAGCGACACCATCGAGGACAGCCTCTATAT
>JAJQGR010000280.1 GCA_021200345.1 Lachnospiraceae bacterium
CCATCACATCACTCTTCTGCCCGAGATTCACGCCAGCTATGAGGAAAAAATCTATGAAAAAATTTCTGATCAGGGCTACATGGTATACGACTTTTTCCTTCCGGGTCTGATTCTTCACGCGCTGGAGAAACACGACGGATCTCTTCTCTCAGGCTGGGCCCGTGAGCAAAGAGAAAAGAATATCCTTACTGTCAATATGCTTGGCTGTCATGACGGCATCCCTCTGCTGGATCTGAAAGGACTGCTGGATGAAGACCAAATTCAGGATCTGATCAACACAGTGGTCGGGCGGGGCGGTTATATCAAAAATCTGCATGGCCAGGAAAACGTTTATTACCAGATCAACGCCACCTATTACAGCGCCCTCGGGGAGGATGACCGAAAAATGCTGCTTGCCCGCGCGCTGCAGCTGTTCATGCCCGGAAAGCCTCAGATCTGGTACCTGGATCTGTTCGCCGGCAAAAATGACTACGCTGCCATTCAGCGGGCCGGTTCCGGCGGTCATAAGGAGATCAACCGCACCAATCTTTCCCTTGAGGAAGCCAGGGCGGCGCTCGACAGACCTGTAGTACGCGACCAGTTAAAGCTTCTGCGTATGCGCTGCCAGTGCCCGGCTTTTTCAGCTGACGCCCTGTTTTCGGCCGCGGCCTACGGCTCCCAGTTAAGCTTTTGCTGGCAGGGACAGGGACAGACAGCCGCGCTGGATGCTGATCTTGATACATATTCTTTTACTGTAACAGTAACCGGTTCAGACGCAAAAGAGCTTTTTCATTTTTCTCAATAACAGAGGAAACCGCTCATTTGCACTCGCGGAAATATTTTTTACTCGATTAAGGAAGTGTTTACATGAAATATCTGGAAACAGACAAAAGCTTTTACATAAAACTCGTTAAAATTGCCCTGCCCATCGCCATGCAGAGCGTCATCACCACGGGCGTGAACCTTGTGGACACCATTATGCTCGGTGCACTGGGGGAAACCGCTTTAAGCTCCTCTTCTCTTGCCACGCAGTTTATCACGGTATTCACCTTTATGTGTATGGGGATCAGCATGGGGTCTTCTGTGCTGACCTCCAGATTCTGGGGGGCAGATAACCAGGAAGCCCTTCACAAGGTGATCACCATCGCCATTCGTTTCTGCCTTGGCCTGGGAATCATATTCACAATCATCAATGCCTGCTTTCCCTCCCAGATCATGGCACTGTATACCAATGATCCCCTGGTAATTGACGGGGGAACCGCGTATCTGCGATGGTCCACCGCGACCTACCTGCTGACCGCCCTTTCCACGGTGACAACAAATATTCTGCGAAGCACCGGCCGTTCCGGCGTTCCCCTGACGGCTTCCGCTCTTTCCTTTGCCGTCAATATCGGCGCCAATTATATTTTCATTTTCGGAAAATTCGGCGCCCCGGCCATGGGCGTGGCGGGAGCCGCTCTTGGCACTGTGATCGCCCGAATCGTGGAGTTTTCCGTCAACTGCGCTTTCTTTTTCTTCTTTGATAAAAAAATCCATTACCATCCACAGAAAATTTTCTCCCGCTGCGGCGATATGGTAAACGAGTTTTTCCGCGTCAGTATCCCCGTCATGTTCAGCGACAGCTTGCTGGGCGTGGGTGACAGCGTTCTGGCCATGATCATGGGACGCATCGGCTCAGATTTTGTGGCCGCCAATTCCATCACAAACGCGGTGCAGCGGGTTACCACGATCTTCATCACAGGAATTTCTTTCGCCGGCTGCTTCATCATCGGTCAGACTCTCGGCGAAGGGCAGGCGGACAAGGTCAAGCGGCAAAGCAACACCATGCTTTTTATGGGCATTCTGATCGGCTGCGTTGCTTCTATTCTCATGCAGATTCTCAGCGGCCCGATTATCAATTATTACAACATCTCTGACAGTACCGCTCTGATTGCCCATAAGCTGATGAACGCCATCAGTCTGATCATCATCTTCCGCTCCACAAACTCGATCCTCACCAAAGGCGTGCTGCGCGGCGGAGGCGATACTCGTTTCCTTTTCCTGATCGATTCTGTGACCATGTGGGGATTGGCCATCCCGCTGGGTTACGTTGCAGGACTGGTCCTGAATCTGGACCCGTTCTGGATCTGTCTGTTCCTGCACTGCGATCAGATCGTCAAGGCATTCTGGTCCGTGAAACGTCTGCAAAGCGGCAAATGGATCAAAAAAGTCCAGGGAGACAGCTTATAGTCTGTCTCCCCGGAACTGTTTCCAGAAAATATACATATGAATCCTTATCTTTTCCCTTCCTACCACTGGATTTCCGCGTTTTTCCGCTCCTCGTCCCAGTCACATTTTGCGCTGGACCCGCAGCCATAACAGGCCCGCGACATCTGATCTGCCCGGGCCAGCAGCCCGTTTAAGGTGCGCTCTTTTACCAGACTCTTATCGCTGTGGGTGGAGATGGCGCTGACGATCAGGGCGCTCTCTTCCTCATTGTAGCCGCAGTCGCTCAAAATCTGAGGCGCAAGTTCAGCGCTGACCAGAGCATGAGGACGATGCTCCCGATACTGAACGAAACGACCGATGTCATGCAGCAGAGCGGCTCCGTAAATCATATCCCGGGAGAAGCCATAGTTTTCTTCCATATTCAGGATGTAGCCGATTCTGGCCACATCCATGAAGTGAGACAGATTATGTCTGCAGAACTCCCGCTTCCACTCACATTTCCCGTTCTGAAACACATACTCCTGAAATGCGGGATGATGAAAAATACGATTGATGCGATCCATTCCTACCCCCTGGAAAGCTGAAAATACACAGCCTGCTTCAGGCTCTCATCCTCCTGAAAAACACCCCGGAAAGCGTAAGTCACCGTCTGGGTGCCGGGCTTTTGAACGCCCCGCATGGTCATGCACATGTGCTCCGCCTCCAGGCAGACCATCACCCCCATGGGCGCCAGATGCTCCATAATGGCGTCAGCGATCTGCGCTGTCATCTGTTCCTGCAGCTGCGGCCTTCTGGCGTAAACCTCCACGGTGCGGGCCAGCTTGGACAGCCCCACCACCTTTCCATCCGGAACGTAAGCGATATGTGCTTTGCCGTAAAAAGGCAGCAAATGATGCTCGCACAGAGAATAAAAGGTGATATTTTTCTCCAGAACCAGCTCGCCGCTCTTTGTCTGAAATGTTTTGTGCAGATGCTCCGCCGCGTCCTGTGAAAGTCCGCCGCAGATTTCCTCATACATCCTGGCCACTCTGGCCGGGGTCTCGCGCAGCCCTTCTCTGCCAGGATCCTCTCCAATCCCTTCCAGCAGCAGGGTCACAGCCTGCTGTATCTTTTCCTGATCCATTTCTCCCTCTCTATTCTTCCATATCCTTGCGGAAATGATTATTTTCTATTCTGAAATTCCCGGTACGCCTGCCTCATCTTTCCCAGATAGGACAGGGAGCCGAAGCAAAGAATCACATCCTCTTTTTGAGCCAGCAGATGGGACAGCTCCACCGCCTCCTCCAGACTTGCGGTGTTGGTCACCCGGTCATGATATTTGCGGGCAGCCCAAGCCAGCTCCAGCGCGGACAGCGCTCTGGGATTTTCAGGAGGCGTCACTGTCAGGATATGATCCGCATACCGGGCGGTGAGCGCCAGAATTTTCTCATACTCCTTATCCTTCAGCACTCCCATTATATAGATCATTCGCTTATTTGTAAAATAAATTTCGATATTCTGCGCCAGTCTGCGGGCCGCGTCCTCATTGTGGGCTCCGTCCAGCACAAACACAGGATGCCTTCCAATGACCTCCATACGGCCAGGCCAGCGAGCCTGGTCCAGTCCCTCATAAACCGCCTGATCCGGGATATCAGCGCCCCGTTGCCGAAGCTGACGGATGCACTCTATCGCCAGAACCGCATTGGCAATCTGATGTCTGCCGGACAGATGGATTTTGCATTTTGTGAATTCCCTGTAACGAAACTGCTGGGTGGTCAGATTTTCACCAAGGATTTTTGCCTGGGTGCTGTCAGCAAGGATAAGACCCGAAGAGTCGCCCCGCGACGGGACGTCCACTGCCTGTCCACAGGCATTGGCTCTCTCCACCGCCTTGGAAAGCTCTGCCATCACCTCGGGAGCCTGGTTGGTGGTCACACAAATTGCTCCCGGTTTGGCTATCCCAGCCTTCACCGCGGCGATCTCCCCCAGTGTTTTTCCTAACATTGCCATATGATCCATACTGATGGATGCCCACACACAGGCGACCGGACGGCGGACGATATTGGTAGCGTCCTCAGCGCCGCCCATGCCCACCTCCAGCACCACATAGTCGCAGTTTTTTTCCTGAAAATATAAAAAGGCAAGGGCAGTTTCCATTTCAAACACTGTTGGGTGGGGAAACCCCTGGGCGGTAATCCTCTCACTGACTTTTTTCATCCGACCCATATATTCACAGAGCGATCTCTGAGAAATCATGCGCCCATTGACGCAGAACCGCTCCCGGTAATCATCAACAGCCGGAGATGTGTAGGTGCCCACCCTGTATCCGGCTGCCCGCAAAACGGAAGAAAGATAGGCCGCAGTAGAGCCTTTGCCGTTGGTACCGGCTACATGAATAATCCGCAGACTTTCCTGAGGCTGTCCAAGCGCGTCACACATTCGTTCCATGTTTTTCAAACCAAGTACAGAGCCGTATTGTGACAGGGATTCGATATACTCCATCGTCTGTCTGTAATTCAAAGTGCTTCGCCTCCCCCGTTCTTTCTTTATAAATTCTATAACAACGAGTTTCAGTTTAGCACAGCCTGACAAATTTGCAAGGGCTGGCGTTAACTTTTCCCAGCAAACTTTGGAATGTCGGACTTTACAAAAGATAACACATCCATTCTTTCCTCAACATTTTTGAATTTCTCATTGAAACATAAAACTGATTTTGCTATACTACAGAAAGAAAAAACGCAAAGGAGGACACCCAATGGAAGTAAAGGAATGCTTAAAGACCAGACGAAGCGTTCGTCAGTTCACCGACAGGGAAGTGGACCCAAAACTGATCGAAGACATTATTGATACTGTCAGCTACTCTCCCAGCTGGAAAAATACCCAGATCACCCGCTATGCGGCAGTGACCGGCGCATTGAAGGACCGTATTGCCGCGGAATGCACCGGCCAGTACGCGCCCAACGGCGATATTATCAGAAACGCGCCGGTGCTGATGGTTCAGTATTTCATTACAAAGCGCAGCGGATTTGAGAGAGACGGTTCCTATTCCACCAAAAAGGAAGGCGCCTGGCAGATGTACGACGCGGGGATCAGCGCCGGGGCTTTTTGCAACGCAGCCCATGATATGGGGCTTTCCAGTGTGATTCTCGGAATCTTTGATTATGATAAAACCGCCGAGCTGCTTGGCCTGGATGACACCAAAGAGGTATCCGTGCTGATTCCCCTTGGCTATGCCGCCGAGGAGCCGCAGGTTCCGCGCAAGAAAGGTGTTTCCGATGTACTGACGTTTCTGTCATGACAGACAAGGATCGTAGATTTTTTTACGGTCCTTTCTTATTGCTATGAACGCGCTGTCAATTCTTCTTTCAAAAAACCAAAGGAGTACAAAAAATAATATGCGACATTTGATGAAACCTCTGGACTTTACCACCGAAGAGCTGGACCAGCTCTTCGATCTGGCGGACGACATCCAAAAAAACCGCGCCAAATATGCCCACGCCTGTGACGGCAGGATTCTGGCCACCTGCTTTTATGAGCCATCCACAAGGACACGGTTAAGCTTTGAATCCGCCATGCTGTCCCTGGGTGGACAGGTGCTGGGCTTTGCCTCCGCAGATTCCTCCTCCGCCGCCA
>JAJQGR010000273.1 GCA_021200345.1 Lachnospiraceae bacterium
TGCCTTTGGGCTGGATACCTGGGAAACACCGGATGTCATCCGGGAACAGGTGGAGAAAATCCTGGATGCTCATCCAGAGGATGCGGCAGTGATTTTGTGCGACATCAAGGGGGGAAGCGTTCATAATCGACTGTTTGATCTGTGTCTGAGGGATCAGGTATCTTTGGTAACGGGGATGAACCTGGCACTGGCACTGGAACTGGCAGTATCCTGGGAGGGAACGAAAGAGGAGGTGAAACAGACATTAGAGCTGGCCAGGGAAAATTTGGCATACTTTGACTGTTGTTCTATTCAAAATACAGAGGAAAAGGAGGATGGAGAGTTATGGTAGTACTTTGTCGGGTGGATGAGAGACTGCTGCATGGTCAGGTTGCAGTTACCTGGGTCAGTCAGGTACAGCCGGATTCCATTTTGATTGCGGACGATGAGGTCATGAAGAATGAGATGTCACGTATGGCGTTGAAGATGGTGAAGCCAACGGGCGTCAATATGGCGATACGTTCAGTGGAAGATGGCGCAGGAGTTCTAAATGACCCGCGAGCAGAGAAACTGCGTATTTTCGTGGTGGTGCGCACGCTTCGGGATGCGGTACGCCTGTGTGAGATGACTGACACCATCACAAAGATCAATGTGGGCGGCATAAAGAAAAAGGAAGGGGCCAGGCTGGTAGCAGCCTCTGTCTATCTGAATGATGAGGACCTGGCCAATCTGCAGAGACTGGTCGATCTGGGGAAAGAAGTGGAATTTCGAATGGTACCCAGTGAGTCCGGAAAGAAAGCGGAGCAAATATTGTCAGAATATAAATAATTTATTAAAGGAGGTATATTATGCAAGCTTTATTAATCTCATTGATCACCTGGGTGATCGCCGGGGCGGAGGCATGGTTTGCCTATCCCATCATCAATACTCCCCTGGTGCTGTGCCCTATTGTGGGCGCTATCTGCGGGGATCTGCAGACAGGGATCATCGCGGGGGCGACACTGCAGCTGATTTTCCTGGGAGTGATGGCCATTGGAGGAACGCTGCCGGCGGATGCTGCCCTGGGGTCGATTATCGGAACATTCCTGGCTATTCAGACAGGACAGTCTGTGGAGGTAGCGGTGACATTTGCAGTTCCTGTTGCTCTGGTTGGATCCTCTCTGACTTTTGTAGGTTACTTTATCAGGACTCTGTTTGTGCCGGTGACACAAAAGCTGGTGGATTCCGGAAATGAACGGGGGTTGGAGATCGAACATATTTGCCTGGCCTGGTTACCGGAACTGCCAAAGTATATCCTCTGTTTTGCGGTGCTGGCTTTTGGAACGGATCTGGCGGAGAGTCTGGTCAATTCCCTGCCCGAGACCTTGCTGAACAGTCTGGACTTTGCTACAGCACTTTTACCTGCCGTTGGAATTGCCCTGTTGCTGAAGGTGATGTGGAACAAATCAACTGCGGTCTATTTTTTCCTGGGCCTGCTTCTTGCTCTGTACTTTGGACAGGGAACGCTGGCAGTGGCGCTGATTGGTGTGGTGCTGGCGGTAATCATTGTCTTCAGGGATGGAAATAAAAACCAGGATGTGGCTGCGCAGATCGAAGAGAATGAGGATGGAGGACTTTTCAATGACTGACAAAAATAAAACGGTAACTTCGCCGGAGGATAAAAAGATGCTGACCTCCCTTTTCTGGAGGACAATGACGCTGAGCGCGTCCTGGAACTATGAGACTCAGCAGGCGTTGGGGTATACCTATGCCATGCTGCCTGTGCTGCGTCGGTTTTATCCGGATAAAGAGAAGCGGATAGAAGCCATGAAGCGTCATAATGTTTTATTTAATACCACGCCGACTATGGGTGGAATTATCACCGGACTGACAGCTTCCATGGAGAAGAAAGCAAGTGAGGATCCGGAGTTTGACACTACCAGCATCAATACAGTCAAAATTGCTCTGATGGGGCCTTTTGCGGGAATTGGAGATTCGATCTTTCAGGGAACTCTGCGGGTGATCACTCTGGGCATCGGCATTTCCCTGGCGGCCTCCGGGAATGTTTTTGGCGCCATATTACATATTTTGCTGTACAATGTGCTGGCACATCTGGTTCGGTATTATGGAGTAACCAGTTCCTATGAGATGGGCGACCAGCTGATGTCCAACATGAGCGAAAGCGGATTAATGGGTAGGCTGACCAAGGCGGCCAGCATCGTCGGAATGATGACGGTAGGGGCCATGGCGGTGACGATGACCAGCTTCAGCATTGATAAGGTCTGGACCATTCAGGGATCTGAGATTGTGGTACAGGATGTTTTGGACAGCATCTTCCCCTGTCTGCTTCCGCTTGTATTGACCTGGGGTTGCTATAAGCTTTTGAAAAAAGGAATGAGCCCGGCACTGCTGATGCTGATCCTGATCGTTGTGGGAACCCTCGGAAAGATGATAGGTATGATTTGATATGGAAGGTTATTTTAACGGTACCATGCTGGACTGTATCCGGGAGACGGAGGGAGCGTTGAGAAATATTATCTCTCATCGGAGAGAAAATACCGCTTCTCTGCTGGCTGATCTGGAGAGGGAAAGGCCAATCAGCCGGATTTGCCTGGTGGGTTCCGGAACCAGCAACACGGCCGCTGTGACGGCCAGAGCCTGGATGGAAAAGATCCTGAGGATTCCTGTGCAGACCATGCTGCCAAGCACGTTGCTGTATGAAACCACAGCATATGATTCTGAGGCATTGTATCTGTTTACCTCTCAGACTGGGACCAGTCGAATGGCTGGGGAGGCACTGGACTTCATTCTTGAAAAAGGTTTTCATAATGCGGTGATTTCTGAGTCACCGGATACGCCGATGGCCAGGAAGGCTTCCGCTTTTATCAATATGGACTGCGGCATTGAGGAATATCCCATGCGCACAGAAGGCTACACTGCTTCAGTGATGACCATGATGGTAATTGCTCTGGAACTTGCGCGGCAATATGGTCGCTGCAGTGATGAGGTATATGAGAAAGCGGTGACAGAGTTGTCAGGTGCAGCAGACAGAGTAGGCCCTGTAATTGAAAAAGCGCTTGCCTGGGCGGGAAAAGTGAAACGTCAGCTGCTGCGCAGCGATCTGATAGTGTTTACCGGAGCTGATGCCCTTTACGGCGTAGCCCTGGAGGGCGCCATGAAAATGTGGGAAACATTGCAGACAGCATCGGTAGGATACGAGATCGAGGATGGGATTCATGGACCCAATTACGGATATAATTTCAGACATTGCGTGGTGGTTTTAAACCATGGCGGACGGGAGAATGACAAATGCCAGGCCTTGGCCAGGTATATGAAAGAGGTCTGGCAGAATGGGCTGGTGATAGGCCCTCATCCTGTGGATGAGACAGATCTGGAACTGGCGCCGCCGGACGATGCTACCGGTTATGTAGATTTTGTTCTTACTCTGCAGGTTCTGACCTATGTGTGTGCCAGAGATCAGGGAAGAGATCTGAAGAAACATCATGACAACAGCCGGATGCAGGAGTATTTCCGCACCCACATCTGATTCAAGAGATATCCACGGGACGCAGGGATTTTCTGACTTGCGGTTGCCGTGGATATTTTTTTGAGGAGTTTGATTAATTTATGAAGAAAGAGATTGTACAGCTATCCTGTCCGATTATTTTACAGAGTATGATCGTATATCTGGTCATGGCGGTAGAAAATCTGCTGGTGGCAAGGATTTCCGGCAATGCTTTTGCCGCGCTGACTTTGACCACTCAGGTTTACAATATTACATCCCTGGTGATCCAAGGGATAACAGGTGGCGGAAATATTCTGCTTGCCCGGTATTTAGGCAGCCGGAACTATGGTCGGGTGAGGCAGATTATCCGGTATGAATTTATCTTTGCTGTGATTTTTGTGGGCACTGTGGGCATCTGTTGCACTGCGGTACCCCGGACAGTGATGTCGGTTTTGACAGATCATGAGGACCTGATTAAACTGGGAGGAATTTATCTGCAGGTCATGGGAATCACCTGGTTTTTAGCGGCCTGTTCCATGATTATGACCCAGGTGCTGCGTACCATAGGGGAGGCCTCGGTGCCTATGAGAATGGCAGCGGTGGAGATGGGACTGGAACTGATTGCAACTATTGTGGTGGTGTCGTCCGGCTTTTCTGTAGAGCGTAAGCTGTTTGGAATCGCTGTTTGTTTCCTGGCGCTAAGGATAA
Source organism: Lachnospiraceae bacterium (assembly GCA_021200345.1). GTDB lineage: Bacteria > Bacillota > Clostridia > Lachnospirales > Lachnospiraceae > RGIG6307. Next base: position 4,172 of record JAJQGR010000273.1, read on the forward strand.
CAGAGTTTGGAATCCTGAGTACATTTCTGATCAGGAAGACGGCTGAATGGAAACAGCCACAGGAAAATCAGAATGTTGCAAAGGACAGGCGTTTTTTTGCTGCTTTTGTTCGGACAGTATTCCCGGTTACCGCTAATGAGTTGATGTGGTCCCTTGGAACCAGTATTCTTGTCATGATGATTGGACGACAGAGTCAGGCGGTGATCTCTGCATATGGGATATGTACGACAGCAGGTTCTCTGGCAGGCGTGGTGATGTCTGGTTTGGATCTTGCCGGATCCATGGTCCTGGGACGGAATATCGCTGTGGGGCGTAAAAGAGTGGCGCAAATCCAGAAAATATTACGGAGGCTGTCCCTGGAAGGCGCTTTTCTGGAGATTGGGATTCTCCTGGGAATGATGGCGCTGGCTCCGTATATTTATGGCTTGGGGGAGGATGTCAATCGACTTGGCTTTAGTCTATTGTTGATAGACGCCGGAATTGAAATGTTCAAGGCAAGACAGTCTATGAACATGACGGGGATTCTGCGGGCGCTGGGTGATGTAAGGTTTTGTTTCCTGAATGATATTTTATTTCAGTGGCTCTATATTATTCCGGGAACGTGGCTGTTGCTTCAAATGGGAAGTCTGCCTTTCGCTGTCGTGTATTTCTTTATGAGAAGCGACCAGGTCATTAAGGTATTTACCTCTGAGAAGCGAATTCAGGTTTTGAACAGGAGGAGTGAAATTAATGTTGAAGCATCAGAGAATTCATGAAAAGGTATATCGGATTACAGGAGGAGGATGTGATTGCTATCTGATAGACGCAGAATCTCCCTGTATGATTGACTGTGGTTGTTCAGGGGAGAATATAAGGGAGTATGCCGGACGCCTTTTGGAAAAGGCTGTGGATACTGTAATCTGTACTCATTCTCATATTGATCACACAGGAAACGCCGGTTTTTTCCCGCATGTTTGTATGACTGAGAGAACAGCCATTGGAGCGAAAAATCCAATGGATGAGGATCCGGGAAGACTGAGACTGGATTATATCCCGCAAATAATTGCTCCGGGTCCTTTGCAGGTGGGTGATCTGACTCTCGAAATCATTTTGTGTGATTGTCACTGCCCGGGAAATATCATGATTCTGGATCGCAAGGATGGAATTCTTTTTACAGGGGATGAAATTGACCGGGACCAGGTTCTGTTGCTACCGGGATTTTCAGAGAGGAGAGGGCAGTATCACAGCAGTCCGGCGGCTACCGTCGGTGAATACCGCTCTATGCTGATGGGATTACAGGTTTTTCAACCGGTGGTAACGAATCTGTGCACTGGACATAATGGCTCGCCTCTTCCTTTTTCAGTCATTGATGAGATGATTTCTTTATGTGACGATGTTCTGTCAGGGAAAGAGGCCAGCCGAGATTGCCGCAGTGATACCTATTCTCCGGATATGACGCATTTTCCGTTTTATGAAGCCAATTATTGCCGGTATAGCAGGAATGGCTGCAGCCTTGTATATTGCATGGATGATCTGCATGACAGAAGAAATAACAGTATTCATATTCCGGCCACCCCGCTGCATGGCATCTGTGAAGAGAATAAGCAAAAAGGTTATTGACATTGGGGGCGCGGAAGGA
>JAJQGR010000202.1 GCA_021200345.1 Lachnospiraceae bacterium
ACTTTGGTGTCCATATCCAGCACGCCTCCTGCCTCGCGCTCATGTTTCTGCAGATCCAAAACCTTATTACACAGGTCCTTGGTGTTCTGGGTAGGTCCTGCAAGGAAAGACTCATCTCCGTCATAGGGATGATAATTTTTCTGAATGAAATCGCGTACGTCGATTTCCTTCTCCCACTTGCCGCCTACAAAATCTGTCCATTCTGGTCTCATTTTGAAAGCCTCCTGTAAATGTTTTATAGAAATGAATAGCATTGCTTGCTAATCTCTACGGTTATTATAAGGTTGAAGCGATTTGAAGTCAAGCGAGGCGGTGTACTTTTTTACGATCAAACGATGAATTTTATTTTAATTTTAGTTATAATTCACAGAAAAAATAAGCGCATACTTGCGCCGAATCCGGGAAAGTATTATAATGCTTTCACAAGTTACTGTGAATAACCACAAAATGGAGGAACAGATCATGGCAAAGATTACCAGAGATATGACAATAGGAGAGGCACTGGAGGTGAGCACGGATATCATCCCGGTGCTGTTTGAGATAGGAATGCATTGTCTGGGATGTCCGGCGTCTCAGGGGGAGACACTGGAGGAGGCCGCGATGGTGCATGGCATCGACGTGGATGAGCTGATGGAGATGATTGAGGCTGCGGTGGAGGGAAAGGCTGAGGCTGCGGCTCTGTAATCCGGCAGACTGTTAAAAATCCCTTTCTGTATTCTGAACATTGAGCGGATACAGAAAGGGATTTTTGTGCGAAAACTGATGTTACAAAGATGCCAGCGTCTGCAGAGCGTGATCCCGGATGATGGGTTCAAAATGCTCGTCAAGAAAACAGCAGGTGGCGGACGGCGTGTGGTGCATGGAGCCGTACTCGGTTACCAGATTGCAGAAACGATTGTAATCCTCGCGGTTCATGTCTCCGATGGTCACCACCAGCAGATAGGTGTCATACATGCCGTCCTTATACAGGGAGTTGGGGGCACTGTAAAAATTCTTTGTCAGCTTTGCAAGCCTGACAATGTGATCCAGAGTGCTGAAAGAGAACAGTCTGGTGTAGTTGGTATCTTCCTCCGCTGTGTCAGAAGAAACTGTGCCGGTTTCGCCGGGAAGCTGAGCTTCGGACCGGGAAGAGGATACGGAATCCTGAATCTTACGGAACAGATCCAGTACCTCGCTGGCGGTGCTGCTTAATCCTGACAGTACGCTGTCAAAGGCGTTTTCATCCCGTATGCCGGGCGCGAAGCTGGAAAATTTGGTGTCCAGCTCCTCCGGGTCCTCCACCTTTGTAATCAACAGAACGACACATTCGCTGTAGGGGATCGCCTCAATCATAAGAGGAATGTCCTCGGCGCGAAAACCAACCTCCATTTCGGCCTGGCGCATCATGTCGCGGAACAGATTTTTGACTTTTTCGGAGCCGTAGGCAAGCTCGCTGAGCTTTAATGAACGCTTCATCATATCGTCCCTTGTCAGGGTGCAGCGAATTTGATTTTCACTGATTCTTTCTATTTTCAAGAAATCACTTCCTTTTTATATACTGATACTGTTCATGGCGTTTTTGTGGAACGCCTTTTCTTTAGAGAACCTGATGTCATCATAAACTGGTTTTTGAGTTTCGTCAATAGCTGACAAATTCATCTTCATAATTTTACAAAAAATTAATAAGTTTCAAGAATGTTGATGTTGTTTTGCCAATTTTGGGGTGTTACTGTAGTATGAAAGAAAGAACACCTGCCTGCCTGACAATTTAGAAAGGAGGATTTGGCCAGTGGTTTTCTAAGATGTATGTATGATATGGAGTTGTCCTGAAAGCTATGTGCCTGCTTTGGACAATCTGCATTTCCAAATGATGTAACCGATATTCCATTATTTTCCACAAATGAGGAATGCGGCGCTGCTCTTGAGTATGTGCTTTCTGATTTATTTTATGCAGCAGAGCGGGTGAGATTTCTCTCTACATTCCGATAATGTCATCATCCTTTTACGATTTTATTTGTTTTATATCACGATCTTGTATTTTTCAACGAAAGAAGCTGTTTTGCCTTCCTGCCGGATTGTATGGAAAAGGGATGGCCTGCCCGGGCATGAGGCAAAGGGTGAGAAGAGGTTCGGTAAGTCCGGGCCTCTTTTCATTGGGGGAGTGGAAAGGGTCTGTTATTTATTTCAGAAAAATAATGACGAATGAATAATATTTTGGTATAATGAGAACGATTTGGGAGGAATTTCTATGAAAATCATCAGGAAGATTATCCTGGCACTGGGCGTTCTTGTGGTATTGGTTTGCGCCGGGCTGATCGGAACCATGCTGTGGGGAAAATATTCTGACGGCACGGACTATGCGGATATGGAAAGCTATTTTTCACTGACGGAAGCGGATGAGACCGCAATTATTCTGGATAATACGGTGATGAGCGATAAGGCGCTGCTCAGGGATGGAAGCTATTATTTCAGCCTGAATACAATACAGACATATTTTCACAACAGATTTTATTATTCAGAGCTGAGCAGGGAAATTCGTTATACGGATGCGCAGATGGTGGTGGCGGCGGCGCTGGACGGAACCACTTACAGTGTGACCACGGCGGGCGAAACCACGGAGTATGATTTTGACTGTGTGATTGCCTTTGAAAGGGATGGAGAGAGCTATATTAACGCGGATTTTGTATTCCGCTATGTGGCATATCAATATGAAGCTTATACAGACCCGAACCGTATTGTAGTAAATCCCGTGTCAGGAGAATTCCTTTTGGCGGATGTCAAAAAGAATACCGCCGTGCGCTGGAGGGCCGGGATCAAGAGCGACATCCTGAAAGATGTGGGAAAGGGAGAGTCAGTGATTGTACTGGATGCCGAGAGCATCAGCGGCTGGACGAAAGTGGCGACCCAGGACGGCTGTATCGGTTATATCAAAAACAAATGTATTGGTGCCAGTTATACCTCCATGTATGATGGAGAATTTTCCTATACCGAGCCTGAATATACCTCCGTCGAAATGGACGCGCCGGTGCGTCTGGGCTTTCAGGCGGTTTATACTTATGCCGCCAATGACAATCTGACATCTCTGGCAAATGTGGCTTCCACAATGAACGTGGTGTCGCCGACCTGGTTTACTATTACGGCGGATTATGAACTGATTTCCCTTGCTTCTGTATCTTATGTGGAACAGGCCCATGCGCTGGGACTGCAGGTTTGGGGATTGCTGGAAGACATTACTTATGACGTGGATATTTATTATGTGCTGGCGGATTGTGATAAACGTACGGAACTGGTGAATTTCCTGATAGATGAGGCTCTCAGGGTAGGCATGGATGGCATCAATATTGACCTGGAAAGCGTGCGTGAGGATGACGGCCCCCATTTTATTCAGTTTTTGAGAGAGCTTTCCGTTCGGTGCAGAGAAGAGGGCCTGATTCTTTCTGTGGATAATTATCCTCCCAATTCCGGAAATTCTTATAATGATTATAAAGAGCAGGGAACCGTTGCGGATTACGTGATTTTGATGGGATATGATGAGCACTGGGGAGGCAGCGGAGAGGCCGGAAGTACGGCAAGCCAGTCATTTGTGGAGGATTCTCTGGACAGTCTGATGACCATGGTGGACGCCTCCAAAATCGTTCTGGCAGTGCCTTTCTACACAAGGCTGTGGGTTACCCAGGACGGAGTGACTACAGACAGCGCTGTTCATATGACGGATATTGATTATTGGGTAAATTATTATGGCATGGAAGTTGTCTGGGATGATGACGCGGGGCAGAATTATGCAGAGGCTTCCTCACAGGATGTTTTATATCAGATGTGGATTGAGGATACTCTCAGCTTAAGCGGTAAGCTGCAGGCCGCAAAGGAGCGAAATGTAGCCGGGGTCGCGGCCTGGAGGCTGGGGTATGAGGACTCTACCGCATGGAATGTAATTGGCGGGTATTTTCAATAAAAAGAAAGTCGTTTTGCGGCAGGGGCTTTTACTGGCTGTTCAGATATTCCATAATTCCCATGCACAATGCCCAGGCCGCCTGACTTTGATAGCTGTCGCTTTTTAAAAGCTCCAGCTCGGCAGGATTGCTCATGAAGCCGCATTCTGCTATGACAATGGGGAGAGAGGTTTTCCGGAGCAGATAGTAGGTATCATTGGCTTTAGGCTGGCGGGTGTTGCTTTGATCCAGCCGTTGAATCAGGCTTTTCTGCAAAACCTCAGCCAGTTTCAGGCTTTTTTCACTGGTAGTATAATAAAAAACCTGCGCACCCTTGATGGAACTGTCAGAATAGCTGTTCTGATGGATGCTGACTACCAGATTCGGGCGGGCTTCTTCCATCAGTGCCACCCGGTTTTTCATGTCTTCTACTTTCTTATTAGAAGAGTTCTCTGAATACAGGCCGTTGTCATCTGTGCGTGTCATGATTACAGTGACATCGTTGGCTTCCAGAAAAATTTGCAGTTTTTGGGCAATTGCCAGATTTAAATCCTTTTCCAGAGTGCCGTCGGAAGAGACGTTTCCCGGATCAAGGCCGCCGTGGCCGCTGTCGATGACGACAGTAAAGCCTGAAAGAGAAGTGCCGGTGGACGATGAACGGATCACAGCTTCTCTGGAAAGGATGATCATGGAGAGCAGCAGGATGCTTAATGATAAGGGCAGAAGAGAATCCCTGCGCATATAGTGAGACAATGCCCGGCGCGGATGTCCGGACCGCCATAGAATCTTGATTTTTTCGTTCCTCCTGAAATTGCATCTATTTTTTTATATGAAAGATCCGGGAAAGTATGCCGGGAAAATGATATGAATTTTCGGCCCTGTGTTTGCTCCGTGCCCCTGAGCAGAGAAAGGGTTGCTTTTTGAATACGCATTCTGTATAATGAATTCCAATTGGACGAAATTCAGGGAATAATATGGAAACCAGAGTGATTTTTCAGTCAGAAAAGAATATTGATACAGCTGTCAGGAGAAAGGCCAGAGAGCTGATCAGAGCCGGGGAGCTGGTGGCTTTTCCCACGGAGACGGTATATGGGCTGGGAGGGGATGCCATGAATGCTGCTTCCAGCGCGAAAATCTATCAGGTGAAAGGAAGACCCAGCGATAATCCGCTGATCGTCCATATCTGCCGTTTCGAGGACATTTACCGGATCTGCGCACAGGTGCCGCCGCAGGCGAAAAAGCTGGCGGATACCTATTGGCCGGGCCCACTGACCATGATTTTGCCAAAAGCGGAATGCGTACCGAAGGAGACCACGGGAGGACTTGATACGGTGGCGGTGCGGTTCCCCAGCCATCCGGTGGCCAGAGCCTTTATCGATGCGGCGGGCGGTTTTATAGCAGCGCCCAGCGCCAATGCAAGCGGCAGGCCCAGCCCTACGCTGGCCAAATATGTGCTGGAGGACATGGATGGGAAAATCCCTTTGATCATTGACGGGGGCGCCGTGGGAATTGGTGTGGAGTCTACGATTATTGACCTGACAGGAGAGGAACCTGTGCTTTTGAGACCGGGCTACATTACAAAAGAGATGCTCTCAAAGACGCTGGGAATTCTGGATCAGGATCAGACCATGATGGAGGCTCATCCCACAGGAAGACCGAAAGCACCGGGAATGCGATACAGGCATTACGCCCCAAAAGGGAATTTGACTCTTGTATCGGGAGAACCGGACAGAGTGGCGGAATATATCAATGAAAAGTGCCGTCTTGCCGGGGAAAAACATTTCAGGACAGGGGTACTGTGTACGCG
>JAJQGR010000183.1 GCA_021200345.1 Lachnospiraceae bacterium
TGACCTAATCAAGAAACGTCGGAATTTCCCTAGTACTACGACGGAAGACGGGGTTACTGTAAAATAAAAGCCTCAAAAAAAGAAAACAGGAGTCGGGCAGCGGCAGCGCTGCCCGATTTTTTTGTGCGGAGCACGGATATCATTGATGAAAATATACCCGGAAATTTTTGAAAAATTTTCTTGACTTGCCAGGAACGTTGTAGTAGACTAGATAAACTATATTGGAATTTTATGCTTGAGGTGTCTGCCCCAAAGCGCAAAAAGGGCAGACCAAAAGAAAGAACGGGGTGATTGTCAATGGAAAAAAACAGAATACGTCCGCTTGCAACCGGCAAGAACATGCGTATGAGTTATTCAAGACAAAAAGAAGTTTTGGAAATGCCTGATCTGATCGAAGTGCAGAAGGATTCCTATAATTGGTTTCTAACGGAAGGGCTGAAAGAGGTATTTGACGATATTTCTCCTATTACCAATTATGACGATTCTCTGAGCCTTGAATTTGTTGACTTTGAATTATGCGAATCTGAGAAAAAATACACCATCGAAGAGTGTAAGGAAAGAGACGCGACTTATGCCGCTCCTCTGAAAGTGAAAGTACGTCTCCATAATAACGCGAAGCCGGAGGCTGGTTTTGCGGAGCATGAGATCTTTATGGGAGATATGCCTCTGATGACGAAGACAGGTACCTTTGTCATCAATGGCGCGGAGCGCGTGATTGTCAGCCAGCTGGTTCGTTCCCCCGGTATTTATTACACAATCAGTCATGATAAGCTTGGAAAGAGGCTGTATTCCTGTCAGGTGATTCCTAACCGTGGCGCATGGCTGGAATATGAGACGGATTCCAATGATGTTTTTTATGTGCGCGTAGACAGAACGAGGAAGGTGCCGATCACCGTGCTGATCCGTGCGCTGGGAGTGGGTACCAATGACGAAATCCTCGATATCTTTGGGGATGAGCCCAAGATTTTGGCCAGCTTTGGGAAAGACAGCGCTACGAATTACCAGGAAGGCCTGCTGGAGCTTTACAAAAAGATCCGTCCGGGCGAGCCGTTGACGGTGGAAAGCGCGGAGGGTCTGATTACCAATATGTTTTTTGACCCCAAGCGTTATGATCTGGCTAAGGTAGGACGTTACAAATATAATAAGAAATTATCTTTCAGAAACCGGCTGACGGGTCATATCCTCAGCGAGGATGTGGCGGATCCCGCCACAGGTGAGATCCTGGCTGCTGCCGGTACGACTGTCACAAGAGAGCTGGCGGATCAGCTTCAGAATGCTGCTGTCCCGTATGTTTATGTACAGACGGAGGAAAGAAATGTGAAAGTTCTTTCCAATATGATGGTGGACATTAACGCCTGGGTGGACTGCGACGCGAAAGCTCTGGGCATCAAGGAAAAGGTTTACTATCCTGTGCTTGCTCAGATTCTGGAGGAGAACGGGGATGATCCGGAGACTCTGGCTGAGGCTATCCAGAGGAACATCAGCGAACTGGTGCCGAAGCATGTCACCAAAGAGGATATTTTCGCTTCCATCAATTACAATATGCATCTGGAATATGGGGTGGGAAATGACGATGATATTGACCATCTGGGCAATCGTCGTATCCGTGCGGTTGGCGAGCTTTTGCAGAACCAGTATCGTATCGGTCTTTCCCGTATGGAGAGAGTGGTACGTGAGAGAATGACCACCCATGACGCGGCTGAGGTGACGCCTCAGTCTCTGATCAATATCAAACCGGTGACCGCTGCGGTGAAGGAGTTTTTTGGATCTTCCCAGTTGTCCCAGTTCATGGATCAGAATAATCCTCTGGGTGAGCTGACCCACAAGAGGCGTCTTTCCGCCCTGGGCCCCGGCGGACTTTCCCGTGACCGTGCCGGGTTTGAGGTGCGTGACGTGCACTATTCTCATTACGGCAGAATGTGCCCTATTGAGACCCCTGAAGGTCCCAATATCGGTCTGATTAACTCCCTTGCCAGCTATGCAAGGATCAATGAATATGGCTTTATTGAGGCGCCCTACCGCAAGATTGACAAGAGCGATCCGAAGAACCCGAGAGTTACCGATGAGGTGGTCTATATGACCGCCGATGAGGAGGATAATTATCACGTTGCCCAGGCTAACGAAGCGCTGGATGAGGAAGGGCATTTCGTCAGAAACAGTGTTTCCGGCCGTTATCGTGAGGAAACCCAGGAGTATCCCAAGACCATGTTTGATTACATGGATGTATCCCCGAGGATGGTATTCTCCGTGGCCACTGCCCTGATTCCGTTCTTGCAGAACGATGATGCCAACCGTGCCCTGATGGGCTCCAACATGCAGCGTCAGGCTGTGCCGCTTCTGTTTACCGAGGCGCCCGTTGTGGGTACCGGCATTGAGCAGAAGGCGGCCGTTGACTCCGGCGTGTGCGTAGTGGCGGAGAAAAACGGGACAATCGACTATGTTTCTTCTGATTTCATCAGAATGACTGCGGACGACGGTGAGCATCTGGAATACCATCTGGCTAAATTTGTCCGCTCCAACCAGTCCAACTGCTACAATCAGAAGCCCATTGTATTTAAGGGGGACCGGGTGGCTGCCGGCCAGGTGATTGCGGACGGCGCGTCTACTGCGGAAGGAGAACTGGCGCTTGGCAAGAACCCCCTGATCGGCTTTATGAACTGGGAGGGGTATAACTTTGAGGACGCGGTGCTTTTGAGCGAGCGTCTGGTGCAGGAGGATGTTTATACTTCCGTTCATATTGAGGAATATGAGACAGAGGCCAGGGATACCAAGCTGGGACCAGAGGAGATCACCAGAGATGTTCCCGGCGTTGGCGAGGATGCGTTGAAGAACCTGGATGAGAGAGGCATCATCCGCATTGGCGCGGAGGTTCGTACCGGCGATATCCTGGTGGGCAAGGTCACTCCCAAGGGGGAGACTGAGCTGACCGCGGAGGAGAGACTGCTGCGGGCAATCTTTGGGGAAAAGGCCAGGGAAGTCAGAGACACTTCTTTAAAGGTGCCTCACGGCGAGTATGGCATCGTTGTGGACGCTAAGGTATTTACCAGAGAGAACAGTGATGAATTAAAGCCCGGTGTCAACCAGTCCGTTCGTATCTACATCGCCCAGAAGAGAAAGATTTCCGTGGGTGACAAGATGGCAGGCCGTCACGGCAACAAGGGTGTGGTTTCCCGTGTGCTTCCTGTGGAGGATATGCCGTATCTGCCCAATGGCCGTCCGCTGGACATCGTGTTAAATCCGCTGGGTGTGCCTTCCCGTATGAATATTGGACAGGTGCTGGAGATTCACCTTTCTCTGGCGGCGAAAGCGCTTGGCTTTAATGTGGCTACACCGATTTTTGACGGCGCCAAAGAAGATGACATCATGGATACCCTGGATCTGGCCAACGATTATGTGAATTTGACATGGGAAGAATTCGAGGCAAAGCACAAAGAAGAACTTCTTCCGGAGGTGCTGCAGTATCTGTCTGATAACAGAGATCACAGAAATGAATGGAAAGGGGTACCGATTTCCAGGGACGGCAAGGTCAGACTGCGTGACGGGCGCACCGGAGAGTATTTTGACAGCCCCGTGACTATCGGCCACATGCACTATCTGAAGCTTCATCATCTGGTGGACGATAAGATTCATGCCCGTTCCACCGGCCCTTATTCTCTGGTAACCCAGCAGCCTTTGGGCGGCAAGGCCCAGTTCGGCGGTCAGCGTTTCGGTGAGATGGAGGTCTGGGCGCTGGAGGCTTACGGCGCGGCTTATACTCTGCAGGAGATCCTGACGGTGAAGTCCGATGATGTGGTGGGCCGTGTCAGAACCTACGAGGCCATCATCAAGGGTGACAATGTGCCTGAACCGGGCATTCCCGAATCCTTTAAGGTTCTGTTGAAGGAGCTGCAGGCCCTTGCGCTGGATGTGAAAGTGCTGCGCGACGATGGCACTGAGGTTGAGATTAAAGAAGAAATTGATTACGGCGATACCGACTATCGTTTTGAGATGGAAGGCAGAAGGAGCGATTATGGCTCTGAGGAGAAGTCTTTCGTGGCCAGCGGGCATCAGATTCAGCAGTTTGATGAAGACAGTGGAAAGCTGGTAGATGCCGGTGGGGAAGAGGATGTGTCTGAAGACGAAAACGAATCCTTTGACGGTGATGACGATTATGATTATGATGATGAAGAATAAGAGATTGTGATACCGCTTTCACAGGCCGGCTGCCTGTGAGATTGATCCTATTTTCAGAAGGGAGTGTCAAAATGCCAGAATCAAAAACAGAAGCTTATCAGCCGATGACATTCGATGCGATAAAAATTGGCCTTGCTTCACCGGAGCAGATCCTGAAATGGTCCAGGGGCGAGGTCACAAAACCGGAAACGATTAATTATAGAACATTAAAGCCGGAGCGCGACGGCCTGTTCTGTGAAAAGATTTTTGGACCCAGCAAGGACTGGGAGTGCCATTGCGGCAAATATAAGAAAATCCGTTACAAGGGCGTAGTGTGCGATCGCTGCGGCGTGGAAGTGACCAAATCCAGCGTCAGAAGAGAGCGTATGGGCCATATTAAACTGGCGGCGCCTGTATCTCACATCTGGTATTTCAAGGCCATTCCGTCCCGCATGGGCACCATGCTGGATATTACACCGAAGGCCTTGGAAAAGGTGCTGTATTTCGCAAGCTATATTGTCCTGGACAAGGGCGAATCCAATCTGGAGGAAAAGCAGGTGCTCTCTGAGAGAGAGTACCAGGATGCCCGTGATACCTGGGGCAATAAATTCCGGGTGGGCATGGGCGCGGAGGCCATCAAAGAGCTGCTGTCCCGGATTGATGTGGAGAAAGAAGCGGATGAGCTGAAAGCGGAGTTAGAGACCGCCACCGGTCAGAAGAGAGCCAAGCTGATCAAGAGGATTGAAGTGATGGAGGCTTTCCGTGAGAGCGGGAACCGTCCGGAGTGGATGATCCTGGATGTGATTCCTGTGATTCCGCCGGATCTGCGGCCTATGGTACAGCTGGACGGCGGCAGATTTGCCACTTCTGACTTAAATGACTTATATCGACGGATTATCAACAGAAATAACCGTCTGGCAAGACTTCTGGAGCTGGGCGCTCCTGACATTATTGTCAGAAATGAGAAGCGCATGCTGCAGGAGGCGGTGGATGCCCTGATTGACAACGGCAGACGCGGCAGAGCGGTGACAGGCCCCGGCAACAGAGCGCTGAAATCCCTGTCTGACCTGTTAAAGGGTAAGAGCGGCCGTTTCCGCCAGAATCTGCTGGGCAAGCGTGTGGACTATTCCGGCCGAAGCGTTATCGTGGTAGGACCGGAGTTAAAGATTTATCAGTGCGGTCTTCCCAAGGAGATGGCGCTGGAACTGTTCAAGCCCTTTGTGATGAAAGAACTGGTGTCCAGAGGCATCAGCCTGAATGTGAAGAACGCCAAAAAGCTGGTAGAAAAGCTGGATACTCAGGTATGGGATGTGCTGGAGGATGTGATCAAGGAGCATCCTGTGATGCTGAACCGTGCTCCTACCCTTCACAGGCTTGGAATTCAGGCCTTTGAGCCTATTCTGGTGGAGGGTAAGGCCATCAAGCTGAATCCTCTGGTATGTACCGCTTTCAACGCTGACTTTGACGGCGACCAGATGGCAGTGCATCTTCCCTTAAGCGTGGAGGCGCAGGCGGAGTGCCGTTTCCTGCTGCTTTCCCCCA
>JAJQGR010000170.1 GCA_021200345.1 Lachnospiraceae bacterium
ATACTGCATTACGGCCCTGGATACGGCAAACGCCCTGGTCACCAGCCTGGAGCATAAACAGGAGAATCTGCATCTGGTGGATATTACTCAGATATCGAAATAAAACGAAAGAGAGCGGCGGCTTTTGGATTTCAGGGGCCGCCGGAGAAAAATATGCAGTTTAACTCCATTGATTTTTTGATCTTTTTTCCTATTGTTGTATTGATTTATTTTATCATTCCCAGAAAGACGCGATATCTCTGGCTGTTGATTGCCAGCTATTATTTTTACATGAGCTGGAATGCAAAATATGCGTTGCTGATTGCTTTGTCTACTCTGATCACCTGGGTGAGCGGGCTGATGATATCCCGTTTTTCCTCCAGGGCGGCTCAAAAATCCATTGTTGCCCTGTCTTTTGCCAGTAATCTGGGGATTCTGTTTTTCTTTAAGTATTTTGATTTCCTGCTGGAGAATGTGAATCTGGTGCTGGAGCGTTTTCAGCTTCAGATTGTGGAGAACCCTTTCGACATTCTGCTCCCGGTGGGCATTTCTTTCTATACCTTTCAGGCATTGAGCTATACCATGGATGTGTACCGGGGCGAAGTAGAGCCGGAGAAAAATCCGCTGAAATACGCTCTTTTTGTTTCCTTTTTTCCTCAGCTGGTGGCAGGACCCATTGAGCGCTCCAAAAATCTGCTCCGTCAGGTAAAAAATGTGGATAGCATCAAACTATGGGATTATGACAGGATCGCGTCGGGCTTTATTCTGATGTGCTGGGGGATGTTCCAGAAGGTGGTGATCGCGGACAGGCTGTCTATTTTTGTGGATCAGGTCTGGGACAATCTGATCAGCTGCGGCTCTGTGGAAACGATAGCGGCGGCGTTTGCTTTTTCAACTGAGATTTACTGTGATTTTGCCGGATATTCCTCTATTGCCATCGGGGCGGCCAGACTGATGGGCTTTGAACTGATGGAAAATTTCAATGCGCCCTATTTTGCGACGAGCATCCGGCAATTCTGGCGCAGATGGCATATTTCCTTAAGCGGCTGGTTTCGGGATTACCTTTATATCCCGCTGGGCGGCAACAGAAAGGGGAGGGTCAGAAAGCAGATCAATGTGATGATCACCTTCCTGCTCAGCGGTCTCTGGCACGGGGCGAGCTGGACCTATGTGATTTGGGGTGGGCTTCACGGAGGCTATCAGGTGGTTGGAGACCTTACATCTCCCTTGAGAGAAAAAATGAATCTCCTGTTTCACACGGACAAAGAAGCGGAAAGTTACCGGTTAGGGCAGACGATCTTTACCTTTCTTCTGGTGACCTTTGCCTGGATATTTTTCAGAGCGGAAACGCTGGAGCAGGCCATATATTTTCTCAACAGACTCTTTACCAGGTGGAACCCTTGGAATTTCTTTAACGGAAGCCTGTATGAGTTCGGGCTGGACAGACTGGAATGCCATATTCTGCTGGCAGGACTGCTCCTTTTGTTTTGCGCGGATATGATCCGGGAGAGAAAAAAGGAGGATCTGGGGGTCTTTTTGCTGCGTCAGAATCTGTGGTTTCGCTGGGCGGCGGTGATCGTCATGATTCTGGGCTGCCTGGTGTTTGGCGTTTATGGCGTGGATTTTGATTCCACTCAGTTTATTTACTTTAACTTTTGAGAGCTTCATTTACCAATGAAGGAAAGGACAGCGTTGATGAAAAAATGGATTAGAGGCATCCTTTTTGTCTGTGCGGCGGTCCTGGTGATGGCGAGAGCGTATCGTATTCTTTCCTGGAAAGATACGGCGGGGAATTACCAGTCATCCTTAGAACAGTTGTACAACACAGGGAATGATTTGATGGATGTGGTATTTGTGGGCAGCAGTCATGTATATTGTGATATCAACCCGTCCATTCTCTGGAGAGATTATGGCATTGCGGGTTTTGACATGGCGGTCTCCGGACAGGACAAGGATACAGCCTGGCATAATCTGCTGGAGGTGCTGAAAACCCAGTCCCCAAAAGTGGTCTGTGTGGATTTGTATGCGCTGACTTATGAGAAAACGGCAATACAGGGGAATGTTTACAGAGCAACCCTGTCCATGGATCTTTCCTTCAACGCGGTGGAGTTGATTCTGAAAGAGGTGGAAAACAGAGAAGAATGGGCGGATTATATTTTGCGCTGGCCCATCATCCATACAAGATACAGAGAGCTGGAAAGATATGATTTTCAACAGTATGAGCTCAGTGTCTTTGGGAGAGGTCAGACTTTTGACTGGACCATCGGCTGGGGAGCGCAGATTTCGGAGGAATGCCTGAACGATACAACGGTGGGGGAGCTGGGAGAAAAAAACCTGGAGTGGCTTGAAAATCTGGCAGCGTTATCGGAGGAGAAAAATTTTGAGCTGATTTTATTCATAGCGCCTTACTATTATGAGTCAGATTGCAGGGAAATTTATAATGCTGCGAAGCAGTACGCGGCGCGCAACGGGATAGAGGTTCTTGATTTTAATGAGCTTGCGGAGGAGATCTCACTTGATTTTAACCGGGATTATATTGATGGGGCGCACTGCAATTCCTATGGAGCAGAAAAGGTGACGGCGTATTTCGGTCAATGGCTGAATGAATATATGGAATTAACAGATCACCGGGGGGACAGCGCGTATTTTCTTTGGGAGAAGGACTTGGAATATTATGAACAGTATGCCCAGGAAGCGATACTGGCGGAGGCGGTAAGCGTTTCCATGGAGGATTATGTTCAATCCATTCTGAAAGGAAATAATCTGACCTGTATTATAACGCTGAATGGAGACTATATGGCCTACAGCGACGATATTGGGCCGGTGATGGAGACGCTGGGGATGAACCTGCAGGATTATCCTGACGGCGGGAAATGGCTGTATGCAGACGGACAGCTGCAGTTTATCATGGATAACAACAGCACGGACGCGTTTATATATGATCTGGACGGTATGTATATCCTCCGGATGGAAAATCTCAGCGTAAAAGAAGGCGCGGATGCCTTTGAGGATATTCAGATTGACGAAACAGCCCAGGAGACCATATATAACGGAATAGGTTTTATTGTGTATAATACCTGTTTGCACAGGGTAATCAGCAGGATCGGATACAACTGAAAGAAGCTTTAGTTAAACGCGTAGATATAATGCTCCCAGTCGGTCAGGTAGAATTCCCCGGTTAAGGGGTCCCTGGTCAGGATTCCTTCCGCTTCCATTTCCTCAATCAGACGTTTCAGGTCGCTTTCACTGTATCCGAAGATCCATTTGAAATACCAGGAGTATTGCTTATAGGGCTCGTCCATCCCTTTCTGGAAGGTGACAAACTGTGAGTAAATCCGATATTTACGATCCATCTCATAGACAGGGTCAGTGGGCGTGACATAGCCATAAAGGGAGCAGAACTCGCTGAGCATTTCCCTTTGCGCCCTGGCCTCAATCTGTCCCCAGGAGCCGATCACGGTGTTGTATTCGGAGATGGGCGTACTGATAGAGTTGATTTTTTCCTGAATATCCTCCGCCGGGGCGCCGTCCGCCTGCATGCTTTCCAGTTCCCCATATTCTATTCTGAATTGGGCGAACTCCTGAATCTGCCGGATGTATGGCACCATCAGCGTCAGCAGGTCAGTGAGACTGATGGGCAGGGGGAGGGTATTGGCCTCCAGATTCATTTCTATGATCTCATTCAGCGTGGCAATAGCGGCCTCACTTCTTGCCAGAATATCTTCCGCATCATAATCCTCACTTTTTAAAATATAATGATCACTACTCCAGAAATAGGTATCCCAGCTTTCGCCGGAGCGGGCGTCCTCAATCAGATACAGAACCTGGGAAAAAGCGTCCGCGTATTCCTCGCCTACGGCAGCCAGGGCGATTTCATGAATAAGCTCGTCCACATCCCGATAAGGGTCAATTAAAAGCTGACCGGCGCAGTAAAGGGAAAACACATTGACCACGTGATTGGAATCCATTTCGCTCCAGTATTCGGGTTTGGCAATGTCGTCATATTTCAGTGCTGTCTGATAGGTGGACTGAATAATATGTGGGGTAAAGTACAGAGAGGCCATCTGATCAATCTCCATTTCGCAGGTATTCCAGGCCCAGGTACCAAGAGAAACCCCGCTTTCCGCGATGTATTCGCGGAAGTCGACATAGTCCGATTCATTATCGTGATGGCCCTGCTCATAGAGCGTGATATCCGTTCCCAGAGTCTGGACAAGGTAGCGCTTTCCAAACACATCCACATAGCAGCTGACGCCGAAATTCAGATCCGGGTTGATGGCCGAGACCTTGTCGTAAAACATTTTGGCAAAATAAGCCACGTCCTGCGTATATGACAGATTTCCCGGATCATAGAAGTGCATGATGACTCTGTCGGCACAGTCGGCCAGCTGGGCGTAAATGGAATAATACTTATCAAAGCAGGCCACGGCGTCCGGATTTTCATAGACAAAGGTGGTTCCCTCCAGGATTTCGTAGGTGACAGAATCGTCCGTCCATCCATAACCGTTAAATTCGGCGCCCCATACCCACAGAGTCACATTCATGTCCAGAGAATGGGCGGCATCCGCCAGAATGCGCAGACGTTCATGCACAAACTCGTAGCTCCCGGCGCAGGCCCAGGCGGAGCACATGTCAGTGAGCTGAATTCCGGTGAAGCCGCAGTATTTTAACATTCGCACATAATCATAGAGCTGTTCATCGGAGAAAGACATAATATCCGTTTTCAAACTGGTGGAGTTGTTGTAATAAATTCCCCGGCTGTAATTGGTGTTCCAGAGAGTGATGATGGCCTCTCTTTCCTCCATCCAGGCATCGGAAGTGTCCGTGGTATTGACAGGAAGCGTCAGAATACCGCCGCTTTCCAGCTTTTCCTGGGAGGTACCGGCATACATCCAGCCCAGGCAGGTGTTGGCAAACTGGCAGATTGCCTGGGACAGGTCGCTTCCTTTGGAGCCTGTCAGGAAAATATCTCCGTCAGAAATGGAGAAAGAATCCGTGCCCACAGAGGAGTCATCGCCGGATGTCAGATTGCTGTCAATGGACAGAGAAATATGAGGGGAGCCGTCACCAGAATCGCCGCTGTCCAATACGGCGCCGCTGGCAAGGCAGATATAATAGTTCAGATCACAGAGAAAGGAAACGTCCACAGAGCTGTCGGTCACAATGGTATAATCTTCAATGGAAGTACTGCCGATCAGGATCTCCTCCCTGGCGAGGGCGCCGGTGTCCGTGATCTGCTCTCCCTGAGAGAGTCAGGCTGCCATCGCTGTTGATACACTGGTAAATAAGATAATAACAGGCTCTGTTCATCCCTGCCTCACTTTTGGAGAGAAGAGAGAGGGTGTTGCCCTGATATGAAATCAGAAAGCCTTTCTCCTGCAGGCCGGAGAGGTCATAGCCCAGCTCGTTGGCCTGAGCTTCGGAGGCTGACAGCAAAAGAACAAACTCTGAGGTGTCCGAGGCGTCCTTTAAGCTGACGCTGAGTCTGTCTTTTGCAAGCTGTTTTAAGCAGGCTGCGGATTCGGAAGCGCCCTGGCAGGCGCTTACATGGTATTTGTCCAGAGTATTTCCATTATCCGCAGGAGTTTTCAACCTGATCAGAGCCATCACGGCGATGAGAATAACAATCAGAGCTATGGAGGTGAGAAAAATCGCCGGATGGGAGACAAAACGTTTTTGACTGTATGATGAATGAGAACTGGT
>JAJQGR010000124.1 GCA_021200345.1 Lachnospiraceae bacterium
TCTCCGGTCACGGCTGACCGCATACACTGCCCTGGAAGGCATCCCATCCGAGGAGCAGGCGCTTTTCACGGAGACGCATACGCCCTGCTCAGCAAGCTTACGCTGAAACCGGGTTCCTTTCACACCCTCCACACTTAAGTTGATGATATGAGGGACGGCGTCCCCAGGACTATTGATGCGCACCTTCGGATATCCGGATAATGCTTTCTTCAGTCTGGCCGAAAGCTCTGTCACTTTCCGGACATTGGCCTCTCTGTTCTCCACCGCCAGCCGCAGAGCTGTCTCCACAGAGGCTGCCAGAGACAATGCCGGTGTGCCTCCCCTGTACAGACTGGTGCTGACGCCTCCGTTTAACAATGGCTCCATAACCAGTCCTCTCCTCTTAACCAAAAGGCCGCTGCCGGTGAGGCCTCCAAACTTGTGGGGTGCCAGACTCATGGTATCCATCCCCGAAAAAGCCACCGGCAGTCTGCCGATGGCCTGGGTGGCATCCACATGAAGGGCGCAGTTTGGGAAAGGTCTGAGAATCTCCTTGACTGCCTCCAGAGGCTGGATGGTGCCAAGCTCGCTGTCCACCGCCGTGACCGCCAGAAGGATCGTATCCGGCCGCAGCAGTTCTTTTAACTGCTCCAGATCCATTTTCCCGTTGCGGTCAATGTCCAGCAGATCAATCTCATAGCCCTGTTCCTGAAGAGCTGTCAGGCTTCCGCTGACGGAAGCGTGCTCCAGGGGCGTGGAGATGATGTGCTTTCCCAGGTGCCGCCTGGCTCTGGCAATCCCCTTGATCGCTGTATTATTGGATTCGGTAGCCCCGGAGGTGTAAATCATTTCCGCGCCCTCCGCATTCAGCAGAGCGGCAATGGATGACGTAATCCGCTCCATTTCCGCTCTGGCGGCTTCCCCCGCCGGATGAAGAGAGTTGGCGTTTCCGCAAAAGCTTCGCTCCGCCTCACAAAATCTATGTAATACCGCCTCCTCGGAGGGGTGATTGGCCGCGTAATCCAGGTAGATCATAAGAAATTCCTCTCTCTTATTCTTCAATTTACGTAAAAGTACTCTGCCATTAAAAATACCATATATTCAGAAAGTTTTCAATGCACGGATTCTTTTGTTTTTCTCCCACCCCCGTAAATAATCGGGGCACTCAATATCCCCATTTTCCTGATCTGATAGGTGTCCGTCCAGGAATGCCCCTGCGTCCGCCAGGAATTTTGCCCCAGCCAGGCCTCATCGTTCCCCATCAGGTGCAGCTGCCCGAATCCATTGTATCGATTCCCAAGACAGGTAATTTCAATTCTGTTTTCTCCTTCTTTTAAGCCGTTCAGTCTGCATCGGAACGGCAGAAACGCCGCCATCTGCTCTGGATCGTCATTCACCCGGATTTTCACCGCAGCTCCGCTGTAATATGGAACCTGTATCCACCTTCCTCCTGCTTCATTCCCCTCCGGAAGTTTTTCCTTCCATGGTACAACATACGTCATATTGCCGGTATAAAAAGGAAAGCCCTGGGCCGTATAATCACCCCAGTACAGTTTTTCAGGCTTTGCAGTCAACTGACAATGACTGCCTCTCACTTCCACGCCGAATTCACCCAGAAGATACATCCACTCAAGACCGGATTTTTTCCCATATCGAACCTGCAGCACCAGCTCATTTTCTCCGGAATGGACAGGCGGCAATAAGACTGTTTGAATCGCCTTATCCACATAAAACCCTTCCGGCCGCATGCAGATTCTCTCTCCGTTTAAGGTCCCTGTACAATACTCCGGCTCCTCCAGCGCCAGCCGCACCCTTGCCAGTTCGATTTCTGAATGTATAACCGTGCGAAGCTCAACGCAATGATCTCTTACATCCTTCTCCTGATTGATATAGGGCTGCTCCATGGCCTCCATCCGCAGCGGATAACCAAGCTTTTCCCTGATCCGGTTATCCAGTTTGAGCAGCTCGCACTCCTCCCACACCGCATCGTGGTCAAGAACACCCAGAAAATGGTCCAGCACCAGCACATTTGGTTCATCCGTCCGGTATTCTTCCGGCTCCCTCAGGAAGCTCCCTGCTTCGCCAACGTCAGGGGCTTCTTCTCTTATCACTAAGTTATCCTGCTGTACTTCCCCTACAGAAGACAGGCGCAGTAAAAGACTGTCATCCCCGTACATGGAATACCAAAGTTCTGTCCAGCCATTCTCAACCTGACTGTCCCAGGGCTCAATTTCCCCCGTCAGCGCATTCATCCGTTCCACACTCCATTCGCCTTTCAGTCTGATCACCAGCTCTTCAGGACTGTGCAGCTTTCGGGCGTCCCATGTTCCAGTCCCGCGGGCTCTCTCATCCTCATATGCCTGAGCCAGAAATACCCACCGGTTTTCCTTTTCCTGTCTGATCCGGCTCAGATATATTTCTTTTCGGCTTCTATCTTTTCCAAGGACCTCTATCTCCCTCCAGGGCTGTAATGCTTCCAGAAGCTCAGCTTTTCTCATAGGCAGCCGACGACAGCGGTCCACAAACTCTTTCGTCCATTCCTCCCGTCTGCACTCCACAAACCGGGGGACATCCCCCACAAAGAGCACGGTACCCCCGCAGTCTGCAAACTGTTTCAGTCTTTTCCATGTGTTTTCCCGCAGAGTGATACAGTCCGGCACTAAAATGACATCATATGTTCCTTTGCCGCAGACAAACTTTCCCGCCGCCGGATTGCTTCCCAGCTCTTCCAGAAGAGATTCCGAAATATAATCAAAATCTAGTCCACCAGTAAGCAACCATTCCGTCAGCTTCTGAAAATCCTCCTCCAGCTGGGTCCGCTTTCCTCCCATCTGATCCGCCGGCCCCTGCAGGCACCACATGGTTTCTATGGGATGAATCACACCCACATAAACCACATTCTCGCCCCGGGTCATACAGTAATAAATCCTGGAAAAATAATCTTCAATATAAGAGAAATTCTCATACCAGGGCGACTGCCAGCCTATGGCTGCAGGGTAATCTCTCTTGGCTTCTCCTCCCATGGAAGCCCACGCCAGATGAGGTACCCTGGTGGTCACCCCAAGCGCTGCCTGCCAGTCTCCCGCCTTCTTATATCCACGGAATGGGAAATCCCACTGCGTCACTCCATACAGCTCACTGAGGATCCCCTCCTTTCCATACTGATGCGCCACACTGGCTGCCTGCTTCACCGCGGCAAATTCCCGGTGGTCACACAGATTGTCAATGCCCGGCAGCTGAAATTCCCGGTAACAGCGCATGGCCTCTCCCACAGTCTGGGACTGCCCTTTTAAACTCTCCTCCCCCAGAATATGTCCTGTGGAATAAAGTCTGTGCTCCCCACACCAGTCTCCAATGGGAGCGCAATATCCTTTCACAAACATTTCACTGCACACATCAAAAAAACAATACCGGGACCAGGATGGCTCTTCCCCTTTCCTGTTCCAGATCACTTCCGGAAGAGCTTCATAAAAATTTCTGCCGCTTCTTTTTTGATATTGCCTCGGCAGAGCTTCCGTAAACGGCAGGGTAATATCTGACACTTCCTCCGCCAGATTCGGAAAAGCCATCCCTTTTATGTTTGGCTCGTCCGTAAAAATGGCGGGGACCGATTTCCCAAATTCCTGCCCCAGAACAGAAGCATATTTTTCATGGGTCATACAGATAAAGCATTCCGTTGCTTCCGGATTAAAAGTATCCACATAGGTCTGGTTATTGATCCAGGGCGTCTCCTGATCCAGTTCCTCATACAAATACCATTTCACGCCCCTGGCCTCTTCCTCCGGCATTATGATGCGCCACTGTTCCAGAAAGCCGTCTTTCAGAATAATATCGTAAACTGCCCGAAGGCAGCCTGCTGATTTTATATTTTTTTCCTGCTTTTGCCTGAAAATCTCTGGTGTTTCAAATAACTCCGGCTTTTTCTGAACAGAGAGTCGAAGCTTTCTGGCGCGGTATTTTACGTTTTTTGTCACCTCTCCCCCTGCTGTCCCGGAGGAATATCTGTCCTCATCATACAGCCAGCACAGCATTCCGTTTTCCTTTGCCTTCTCGTCGCAATATCGCACAAGCTCCAGGAAATCCTCATCCATATACTGATTTTTCAGGCCCACCCGCACATGGACATGGAAGCCTCCCATGCCCATCTGTTTAAAATACTGTATCTGTTCATCAATCATTTCCTTTGTGATCAGGCAGTTCCATGACCAGAACGGTGCCCCTCTGTAGCAGGCTTCCGGAGTCTGGAACTCCTTACTGTCGAATTTTTGTGCGGATTTTGTATATAACATGACTTCTCCTTTAAATAAGTGTTGTCTCATTTTCCATTTTCCGGCTATCCTTTCACGCTTCCCACTGTAAGCCCGGTGGTAAAATATTTCTGCAGAAACGGATACACAGCCATCAGTGGAATCACAGAAATGAAAATCTGTGCTGATTTCATGTTGGTATCATTAATCTTCATCAGATCCATCACCGTTTGTAAATCACCGGTAGTGATGGCTTCCGTTTTGGAGGTAACCAGGGTCTGCAGATAGGACTGCAGGGGATAATTCTCCGTGTGATTTGAGTAAATCAGGCCGTCAAACCAGGCGTTCCAGTGACTTACCAGGCTGAATAAGGTCACTGTAGCCAGAGACGGCTTGGACAGAGGTAAAAAGATCTGCACCATAATCTGGAACTGATTGGCTCCATCCAGCGTGGCTGATTCCTCCAGCTCCTCCGGCAGCCCCCTGAAGAAATTCATCAGCACAATACAGGAAAAAATAGGAACCGCCCCCGGTAATACCAGTGCCCAGATCGTATCAATCAGCTTTGTCTTGGCCACAATGAAATAAGTAGGCATCAGACCGCCGCTGAACAGCATGACCACCATCATAAAAGCCACATAATATTTTCTGGCAGGAAAAACCCGATCCGATTTGGACAATGGGTAAGCCACCAGAATAATCATAAGCAGGTTCAATGGCACACCGATACATACTCTTTTCATGGTAACCGCGATAGATGTCCAGAATTTTGTATTGTTCAGCACATATTTATAAGCGCTTAAAGTGAATTCCACCGGCCACAGCCCTACCCGGTTTTCAATGATGGCCTGGGAGGAACTGAATGAATAGGCAAGCAGATTGAGCAGTGGAATCACGCAGCTGGCTGTGATCAGAGCAATGATGATATAATTACATACCTCAAATACTTTTCTGCTCTTTGACTGTCTGATTTTTTTTGGCGGCTGCTTTTTTGTTTTCTCCATAATCATACCCTCCTACCATACTCTGTATCCCGCGTACTTATCTGCAATCTTATATCCCGCCAGTGTCAGAATACAGGACACCACGGAACGCAGCAGTCCCACCGCCGCGGACAGAGAATACTGTTGCTGCTCCAGACCCAGCCTGTACACAAGGGTATCGATCACGTCGCCGGTCTCATATACCGCGGGGCTGTACAGGTTAAAAATCTGATCAAATCCTGCGTTCAGAACACCGCCGATGGACAACACCGTCATCAGCGCCACAAAGGGAGCGATGCCAGGCAGTGTAATATGAATCGTCTGCTTCCATCTTCCGGCCCCGTCCACAGCCGCCGCTTCATACAGGGTTGGATCTATTCCCGTCAGCGCTGCCAGGTATATGATGGAATTATATCCAAAATTTTTCCAGATATCGCTGACAATCATCGTCTGGCGGAATGTGGA
>JAJQGR010000049.1 GCA_021200345.1 Lachnospiraceae bacterium
ACGGACGAAATCATCGATGCACTGTCTGCTGATCCAGCCGCCGTATTTGATCTGCAGAGCATTGGGCAGATCAAAGTGATAAAGGGTGATTACCGGGTTGATGCCATATTTCAGGCACTCGTCAATGACCTCGTGATAGTGAGCCACACCCTTTGGATTGACTTCGCCGTCACCGTCAGGAATGATGCGGGGCCAGGCAATGGAGAAACGGTACTCCGTAAAGCCCATCTCCGCCATCAGGGCAATGTCCTCCTTAAAACGATGATAGTGGTCGCTGCACACTTTCCAGTCTGTAGCTCCAGGAGCCAGAGGCGCGACATCCTGTACGGAAGGTCCCTTGCCGTCCTCGTCCCAGGCACCTTCACACTGATAGGCCGAGGAGCTGGCGCCCCAGAGGAAATCCTTCGGAAAAGGTTTCAGGGTTAAATGTTCCATATGTTATCTCCTTTTGATGTTTTCCAATATATACGAATCTAACAGCGGCAGCTTCCGGAGCCATCTGTTGAAAAAAGAACGGCTCTTCGCGTGTTTAACGTCGCCTTATCTTTTTCAACAGCTGTCCCCTGCTTACTGACTGCATTATTTCGCAAATCTCAATTCAATTTACAAAATTTTCATAATTAGATACGAACAGGGAGGGGAGGGAATATCTCCCGCCCCTCCCTGTAAGAAGTTTTGTTAAAATACTGAACTTATACTTAAAATTCTGCGATTACGCTTCCTTTGCCGCAGCTTCCTGCTCTACCAGCTGCTTGTCATACATCTTAAAGAATGGATAATAAATCACACCGGAAACCAGAATGCACACATAATCAATCAAAGCGTTCGCCCAGTTAAAGGTTCCAAGGAACTGCGCAAAGCCCATGGGCATCAACGCACCAATGTACACATGTGCCGGGAAGATGATGTGGAGCCTGAAAGCAATCAACCACACCAGTGCGCAAACCAGGCAGTTTAAGATATAGGGAATACCAAGAATCGGGTTGTACATCACGGGCATACCAAAGGTTACGGGCTCGTTAATACCAAACCAGCCGGGAACCAGACCAACCTTGGCAACGGCTCTGATCTGCTCGGACTTGGCTCTCAGGCCCATCAGGCACAGGGACAGAGTGTTGCCGGTACCGCCCGCGCAGGCCATGGAGCCGAACAGCGCCACAGGATAGAACGTCAATGCCAGCTGGCTCTCTCTGAAGCCCATACCAGCTGCCTGGCATTCTTCCCAGATCGCCGCGTTCTCTGCAGCCGCCATAATCATGGGAGCCATCAGCACGGTGACCAGCAGCATGGTACCGTGAATACCAAAGAACCACATCAGGCAGGCAAACGCGATCAGCACAAACATGCCGGGCACGGATGTCAGTGCTCCAAGAGGTGCAGCCAGAAGCGCCATGAAACCGGAGCAAACCGTGTAGGTGCCGCCGGTAGCGGTAGTCACAATCAGGGTCACGATCAGCCAGATCGCCATGTTAAAGAAGCAGGGGATGATAGCCGCCATAGCGTTCACCAGAGACGGCGGGCACACATCCGGCATCTTGATTTCAACGTGATTCTTCTGGCAGAAATAGTCAACCTCTACTACCACAAAGGCAATCACAAAGCCCATGAACAGGCCCTGGGAACCCAGGTAAGTAACATCCAGGGACGCCAGTGTGGATCCGCCGGAGATATCCCAGCAGGCTACCAGTGTAAAAGCGGCCATAGTCTCAATGGTGGTGGCCAGGGGAGACTTGCAGCCCTTTGCCTTTGCGTAATTGAAGCCGATCATACCGGTAATCCACAGGCCGATCAGACCCATGGTGAAATTGTAAGGCATGTACAGAACTGCGTAAACAGTACTGTCGGTGCTCAGTCCAACCATGCCCAGCAAGGCACAGATAATCTGGAACACAGAGCCGGTCATGATTAAGGACATGGATCCCATCATGGATGCCTGCAGTGCGCTCACGAATTTGTTTGCTCCAAGCTTCTGACCGAAATTCTGCAGTCCGATCATAACCTTGGAATTCATAAGACCTTCCATTATAATTTCCTCTCGTTTTTTAATATTTTCAGGTGTGCATCACCTGAAGCATTTCTAAACGTTCATGTCTGCCGTTGCAGACATGGGCTATAAAGAAATTTATTTCTGAGCCATCAGAGCCTTCGCCTGCTTCATGATGTTGGGGCAGTTGGCAATGGCATAGTCAAGAGAGTTGACCACGTCAGCAGGAAGTCCGGTGTCTTTCTTAATATCGTTCAGCTTGTAGCGAACCTGGGGGCCTACCAGGATGATGTCATAATCCTTGTAGACGTCGTTATACTCAGCAAGTCCAACCGCGTTGATGGTCAGATCCTCGCCCTGCTCCTCCCAGTAAGCAGCCATCTTCTTCATCAATAAGCCGGTGGACATGCCGCCCGCGCATACCAATAAGATTTTCATAGTGTTATTTCTCCTTCTCAAACCCTGATTTTGCGGCGCAAAGGCCGCGGGAAACAGGTCTCTTCTTTCTGTAAAAATATTGATTCAGGAAAAAGAAACCATCGGTGAACAGTTGCTTTTCTGCCGTTACTTTGTACCGGCAGGAATGTGACAGGCCATTACTTCTTCAGCAGCTTATACAGATCAATAATCTCACGGATCAGCTCCTCTGCGAGCATGCTGGTCATGAAATGATCCTGTGCGTGCACCAGCAATACGTTCATTTCGGGAGCGTTGCCGTTGGCCTCCGCAAACAACAGATCTGTCTGGGCCTTGTGAGCTCCGACGCCGGCTTCCTTCGCCTCAGCCAAAAGTCTGTCAGCCTCCTCAAAGTTGCCCTCCTTAGCCGCAGCCAAAGCAGCGAAAGCGTCCGAACGAGCGTCACCGGCACTGGCGATAATGCTCATTGCTATCATCTCGCCATCCAGTACTTCATTCTCGGTATCTGCCATTTTAACTCACCTCCTGTTTGTTCAGTTTTATCAAAACCTATGTTTTATTTATACTAAAATCAGGGCGTTTTGTCAAACAGATTATTTTGTCGGCATGTCACTTTTTCTGTCGGAAAATGGTTTCTGTATTTGCTTTTGGTAGTTTTGCACATTCTTAAGAATTTCTTA
Source organism: Lachnospiraceae bacterium (assembly GCA_021200345.1). Taxonomy (GTDB): domain Bacteria; phylum Bacillota; class Clostridia; order Lachnospirales; family Lachnospiraceae; genus RGIG6307. The sequence goes on from JAJQGR010000049.1 coordinate 3,082, forward strand.
ATTTCTTGTAAAATGGGCTTTTGAGAGGCTTTCCGTTTTTCGTGTATAAAAATTTGCTTCTTATTTTGGGTTAGTGTATAATTTTTGGCAAAAAGTATAGATTTTCTGAATATCAGCCAACAAAAAAGCCGTTCACAATATCTTCTAAAAGATCCGAAATCATTGTGAACAGCTTTTATCAATTTTCTGAAAAAAATGAAAAAATACTTACGAATTTGCGTTTTTGCGGGCTCTCTCTTCCCGCTCTTTCCTCTTTGCCGCCTTGATCGCCTTGGGATCATCCGGCGCCAGTTCCACGGAGACCACCACTTCTTTCAGCTTTGCTTTCTCGGCTTTCTTCTCCGCTTTCTTGTCGCTGACGCGCTTTTCACTGACCTTTTCGGCCACATTTTTGGCGGTTTCATAGCCCAGCGGACGTAAGGGCTTTGGCTCCTCCTCGCCGTTGCGGACACGGATAATCTTCGCCTGAATGTCGTAGAGCTGGTTGCTCATGCGGCGCAGATAGGTAATGTCTGACCAGGCCCGCACAAACTTATTCATCTTCTTCACTTCATAATTGTGCATGCGCTGCTCGAAGACCACATAAAGTCCATCCTCATGGTTCTCGGTGGTGTAGGAGAGATCGATGGTGTCCGCCACGGATTTGGTGGTAGCGGCATAAACCTGCCCCCGGACATACTCCCTGACCGTCAGGTCAATCCTGGAATAAGCCTGGCCGGTCTCCCGGCTCACCTTAAAGCCCGGTCGGATGTTGGCGCGGGTGAACCGCACCTTTCCGCTGCTTCTGGTCTGATTGGCGGTCTCTAAGAGATCGTTCTCCAGGTAATCGTAAAATTCATCGCTTGTGATTTTAAGTGTTCTTATGATTTTCATACAGCCATTATAACATGTTGAAAAAAATGCGCAAGATGGATTTTACTTCACCAGAAGCTTTCTCGTTTTCCATTTACCGCTGACAAAATACGCGAAGCGCAGAAGCCCCGGTAATATTCTGGAACAGGCGATCCCCAGGAAATACCCCAGATAACCGAAGGAATGTGCTTCCCCGGTAATCGCCGCCGGAATCTGGCTGGTAAAGAAGTAGAAGATGCTTCCCGGCTGGGCGCTGGCAAAAAGCGGGACGAAAATCAGACTCAGTCCGATCTTGCACACCACACCGTCCAGAATCCCGATGGCAAAGCCCAGGGACACAAAGCCGCAGCCCGTCACCATGGACTGGAAAGCGCCCACAAAGGCCGAGGAGAAAAAGTGAATCACCATAAATTCCAGATACACCACCCCCAGCGCCAGCACCAGCTCATCATTGGAAAACAGGCCGAAAATCTGCTTCGGGAACAGGAGACAGAGCACGGAGGCCACGGCAGCGAAAACCATCGTCATGGACAGGGTACACCATACCACTCTCCCAGCACGCTTCGTCTTCTTTGCCCCCAGGTTCTGGCCGATCATGGACGCGGAAGCGGTATCCACCCCCTGCATGAAGACCTCCACAAACTTCTGGATCTTATTGCCTACGCCGTTGGTTGCGGACACTTCCGTACCGTAAACATTGATGTTGGCATTGATAAACAATAATCCACAGCGAACCAATAAAGAACGGGCAATCTGGGGCAGCGCCAGCTTTCCCAGAATCTGCACCGCGTGCACGTCAATCCGGAAGAACGACCGGTCAAACTTTAAACCGAAATGGTCTCTCTGCCGGTACATATACGCGAACGCTGCCGTAAAGGAACCAATCTGACTTAAGACCGTGGCAATGGCGGTACCCGCCGCCTCCAGCGGAATCACCGCCACCAGCAGAATGTCCGCGAAAATATTGATTGTTGCCGCGATGATAATAAAAAACAATGGCCACTTGCTCTCGCCCATGCCCCGCAGCAGACCGCAGACCGCGTTATAGCCAAAAACAAAGGGATAGCCGAAGGCCGTGATAATCATATAAGCCCTGGCCTGCCCCATGGCCTCCTCAGGGCAATTGAGCAGATGTAAAATCGGAGCGCTGAATACAATCATGATCACAGCCAGTACAACAGAAATGAGCGTGGCCAGCGTCAGCAGTGTGCTCACCGTCGCCTTAACACTCTCATGATCTTTTGCTCCCACCAGCTGAGCAATGTAAATCTGACCGGCAGTGGCCACACCCAGGGCGATAGGCAGCACCAGATCCGCCATCTCCCCGCCGGTGTTGACGCCCACGGTGCCGATCGAGCCCACATATTTGCCGGCCACGGCCAGATCCACCATGCCGTAAAGCTGCTGTATCACATTGGCCAGAATCACCGGCAGGGCAAAAATCATTAAGTTCATAAAAATCGGCCCCTGGGTCAGATCCCGGCCCACCTTCGCTTTTTTCACGTCAGCGGTCATTTTCTCTTCCTTCTTTCCATCCAGTATATTCCCGTTTTTCCGCTCTCCTGTCGGCGATGCTGACAACCGACAGAATCCCTATCATCCACGGATGTTGCGCGAGTCAAAATAAAATCTCAATTCTCCATCCTCCACATAGCGGGCAAATTCCGCGTCCTTTGGATCCCGAATCTTTTTGCCCGTGGGACGGGGCAGCAT
>JAJQGR010000209.1 GCA_021200345.1 Lachnospiraceae bacterium
ATGCAGCCCCATCATCTCCCAGTGTCCTGTCATGGTGTCCTTGCTGACACTGCGCTCATACAACTCCGCGTATCTTCCAAGCGGCCTTCCTACCGGCGCCACCCCTTTCATGGAATGCAGATTTGCAAGTCCCAGCCGCTGCAAATTCGGAATGTCAAGCTTCTCCACACTTTCCGCAATGTGCCCCAGGGTATCTACTCCGATATCCCCGTAATCGGCACTGTCCGGCATGGCTCCAATTCCAAGGGAATCTATCACTATTACAAAAATTCTCTTATACTTCATATTCCGCTACCTGTCCTTCTCAATCAAAATTCTCACAGCCTCCACCGCCGTGCGAATGGCCAGATCTGTATCGTGCACCTGCTCATTCGTCAGCCCCATCCGCTCCCTTTCCTGATTGGCTACAGCCAGCAGACATGTTCCGGTCCTGGCTCTCAGATATCCGCCTACAATAAACAGCGCAGCCGACTCCATTTCGCTGGCCTTACATCCCATTTTCAGCCAGGCCTGCCATTTCTCCATCAGTTCATAGCCTGCCGGCAGTTTCTCCGGCTCATGCTGACCATAAAACGCATCCTTGCACTGCACCACGCCGGTATGATAAGCCGCTCCCAGCTTCTGTGCCGCCTGCACCAGCGCGTTGGTCACTGTCAGATCAGCTACCGCCGGGTACTCTATGGGCGCATACTCCTTACTGGTGCCCTCCATGCGAATAGCCCCCGTGGCAATGACCAGATCGCCGCCTTTCACATCCACATCCATGCCGCCGCAGGTTCCCACTCTGAGAAAGGTATCAGCTCCGCACCTGCTCAGTTCTTCCAGAGCAATGGATGTGCTGGCCCCGCCGATGCCCGTGCTGGTGACGCTGACTTTCACTCCGTCCAGTGTTCCCGTATAGGTTACAAATTCCCGGCTGTCGGCAATCAGCTTCGGATCATCAAAATACGCCGCTATTTTCTGACAGCGTTTAGGATCCCCGGGCAAAAGCACATATTTCCCCACCTGTCCCGGCCCCACCTGAATATGGTACTGCTTTCCGCTTCCCTGTGTGTAATCAATCACTGTCTGCGCCCTCCTGCGTGGAATTGCTGTAAATGGTTCCAATGGAATTGCTGATGGTCGTAGGGGTACGCATCTCCTCCGTCTCCAGCTGATTATGCTCATAGATCCACATACCGCTGCTTAAGGCCGTTGTGGCGGCTATCACCATCAGCGCCGCGGCCAGAAATGTCAGAATATTATACTTCATTTTTGATCTCCTTTGGCAATGTGACCGTCACAGTAGTCCCCACATCAGGCTGCGACTCAAATTCCATGGTCCCGGCATGTTTTCTGACAATCAGAGCGCACAGGCTTAAGCCGATACCGGCTCCCCCATTGGAACGGCTTCTGGCCTTATCCACCCGGTAAAAGGCGTCCGTAATCCGCTCCAGCTCCTGCTCCTCCATTCCGATTCCATGGTCCTGCACCGCCAGGCACACATTGTCACCTTCCTCCCAGATATAAAACTGAATGGTGGAACCGCTCTCACTGGCTCTGGCCGCATTCTCAATCAGATTGCGCGCAAGACAGATCAGCATTGCCCGATCCCCCATAAAGGTTTTGATGCCCACACTCCTTTGAAGGCGAAGCCTCCGTTCATGCAGCGTTCCCTCCAGCATGCTGGAAAGATCCCTGACAAAGCCATCCGCATCAATCTCCTCACGGTTGAGCTCATCCTCCCTGTAAATTGCCATCGTCAGAAGCTCCTGCCCCATGTGGCTTAAACGCTTGCTCTCCATCATAATATATTCCAGAGCCTCCAGCCTCTCCTCCTCCGAGCAGCGTGCTTTTTCCAGATACTCCGCATATCCGTAAATCGAGGTCAGCGGAGTGCGCAGCTCGTGTGCCACATCATCCACCAGCTGCTGCTTGATTTCATTTTCTTTCTGAAGCTTTTCAAGCTGGGTCTGAATCTCTGCTGCCATCTCGTTGAACCGGTCTGTCAGCAGGGCGATATCATCCTTTCCCTCCACTTCCACAGGCTGCCAGGGCTCTCCTCTGCGCATCCGCTCCACCTCCATGCTCAGACGATGCAGAGGATAGGTCATTTCATAGAGCAGCAAATATAAAATCAGCGCCAGTACAACCGAGCAGCTTAAGCTGATCACCATAAAAACTGTCTTTAAATTATCCCACAGCTGATAAAAGTCGTCCAGAGGTTTGGTGTAATACAGCTGATATCCCTCGTAGGGCGTCTCCAGAAGCTCCGTCACATACAAAATCGGGGAATCTCCGCCCATATAAACCTGGAGAAGCTGCTGCCCCATGGTCACATCCTCACTGACATCCACATATCTGATCTCAACAGTAACGCTGGAATCCTTGTCAGACATATAGTTGATGTAAGTCTGGCTGACCTCCTCCACGATGCCCTCCCGAAGCTGCTGCACCCCAGGCAGTGATTCGATGTCCCTGACAATAGTATGGCAGAGCATGTGAACCTCATCCGAAGCCTGATCCTTGGCCGCCTCTATATTATAGTCAAACACCATTCTGGCGCCCATAAATAAGCCCACATCCAGAACGGGCAAAAACAACAGGAGTGCCGTCATATAAATTTTCTGCCACAGCTTCATACGTTTGTCTCCAGGCGATAGCCCAGCTTGTAAAGGGTCTTAATCTGATTTTCCCATCCCAGCTTCTTGCGAAGCTTGACGATATGCACATCCACCGTCCTGGCATCGCCCTCAAAATCATAGCCCCAGGCCATATTCAGAAGGCGATCCCGGCTTAAAGCAATATTGACATTACGAATGAGCACCTCCAAAAGAGACCACTCCTGCGGCGTCAGGGTGACTTCCTCACCGTCCTTTGTCACTTTCTGAGAAACCAGATCTACCCTGACCCCGGCCAGCTCAAAGACGCTGGTGTCTTTTTTATACCTTTTCAGAATCAGGTTGACTCTGGCGATCAGCTCCAGCATATCAAAGGGTTTCACAAGATAGTCTTCGGCTCCGCTGGTCAAACCTTTCAGTTTATCCTGAATCCCATCTCTTGCTGTCACGAACATAACCGGAACGTCATGAATCTCCCTGATGATATCCAGCCCCGACATATAAGGCAGCATAATATCCAGAATCACCAGATCAAGATCAGCCCTGGAGTCTAAGATCTCCAAGGCCTGTTTACCGTCAAAAGCCTGCAGAACCTGGTGATTTTGCAGCACCAGGTTCTGTTTCATCAATTGGTTGATAGGCTTTTCATCTTCTACAATTAATATACGGGCCATGATTCCCTCCCGATTTTCATTTTATGCTGATGCACAGCTGTCTATTCGAAACTCTTTAGTTACGAATATATGGAGCGGTATTCTCCGTAATCATATCACTGATATCCCGCAGATTCTCACTGACCTCATAATCCGTCTGTCCGAAAAGTACCTCATGTACATAGGACGCTGTCACTGTCAGATCTGTGGTCACAATGCTGTCACCGCAGCTTAAATCAGCGAATGCCCTCTGATCCGCGGTAGGGACACCGCCTTCATCAGTGATATAATACTCTGAAATCTGTCCGGCCAGCTCCACCATATCATCAATATCCACACTGGTAGCAATATACTGGGCTCCCACATTGATCGCTTTGGTCAAAGTTGCCAGATCTGTCTGCTGAGCCACCTCCATGATCGCCATCAGCACCTCTCTCTGTCTGGCTGTCCTGGTGAAGTCACTGCCCGCCGTGGCGCGGATCCGGCAATACGCCACCGCCTGCAGGCCGTCCAGCAGCTGGTATCCCGCTTCGGTAATCTCTGTGTAATCGCAGTCCATATCTACCGCCATACTCAGCTGATATCCGTTTACATATTGAATCTCCTGCTCGCTCACCTCAATATAAATGCCGCCGAGAACATCAATCACCTCCCGGAGTCCCTCAAAACCGATGGCAACAAAATCCGTAATATCCAGATCAAAATTGGCATTCAGCATGCTGATCGCCTGCTGAGGGCCTCCTCTGGCGTAAGCCGCGTTGCACTTGCTGTAGGTATCATCTCCCAGATTCAGATATGTATCTCTGTAAACACTGAGGAGCTTCACCTCCCCGGTGTCCTGATTGACACTGGCTATAATCATAGTATCGCTTCTTGTGTTTTTCGTCAACTCCCCAACTGTAGAATCCAGACCAAATAAAGCAATATTGCGGTAGCCCTTCATCTCAACGCTCTCCCTGACCTCCTCCTGGATTTGTACCTCCTCCTCCGGGATTTCCACCTTGGTCACTCCCTCGGTGGCGCTGGTCAGGTGCACAACATTTTTGAGAATCATGACCACCGCAATCAATACCACGAACTCAATCACAAAAATCACAGACTTCAGTTTTTTACTCATTTCTCCTACCGCCCCATTTGAAATCATTTCTTTCGGATGTATCCTAGTTCATTATAAAAAGCGTTTGTTAGAGAAATGTAAAAATTGTAAAAATCAGTCTCCCTTCACCGACTCCGCCATCCGCAGAAGATACTTTTTAGGCAGACTTCCGCTTCTGAGCCTGAGTATAATCGAGTATTCCTCATTAACTGTCTGCGATTCCAGCGCGTCAATAGCAATACTCCAGCCATCATTAAACAGATTTTCCAGCCTGCTGTCATAATCACCCTCGTTGTAATCACAGAGCGCCAAAATTTCCTCAATCTCCTCCCTGTCGGTGATCGTAAGCTCCAGGGATATATATCCTTTCTCGTTCAATTCACTGGAGAGCATTGCATATTCCTCACTGTCAAGCTCCAGGCTTTCTTTCGTCAGATCCACTCCATAGCGCTCGCCCAGAGACAGAAGAATATCTTCCATATTTTCAAAATCCTCCGCATATATCGTATGGGAAAGCAAAAGAGCATCCAAATCCTCCGCGTTCAGCGGCTCCACATAGCTTCCATAGCCCAGATCCTTCAGCGTCTGGACGGTATTGATCCACTGGTCGGTGATATTCAGGCTTCTGTAGAGATAGGCTTCATCCTCCTCATGATATCCCTGAAACGTAATGGTACAGTAAACTGTATCCTCGCTGTAAAGGGCCAAAATCCCGTATTCCTCAATATCCTGCTGAAGCGCTTTGAGCAATTGTCTTCTTATACTATCAGCCTCTTCCTCGCGGAAGCTTTCAGCCTCATATCCCCGTCTCAGATATACATAGGAGGATTCCTCCACCATACTGTCCGTAATTCCATAGACAGCCTCCACATAGGTGTCGCTCTCCATGACATTGACCAGACTCTCCCGACAGTCAGAATCCAGGATATAATATCTGTAATAAGATCTTCCGTTTTTTAGAGTGACACGCACGGTCGCGCCCTGTATATACTTCTGACCATAGTCCTGGTACCGCTCATTTTCGGTGGCATTGACTAAAAGCGCGTAAATATCGGCGCTGTCCGTGTAATGCATTCTGTTCAGCACATTATTGGCATTGTAGGTGTAGCCCAGATAAATTCCCATCTCCTCAATCCTGGCCTCTGAGGGCAGATACGTGTCATAACCGTACCAGTCCTGGCAAAAGGAAAGTCCCAGAAGAACAGAGCAGACCACCGTCCCGATCATGGCCTTTTTG
>JAJQGR010000216.1 GCA_021200345.1 Lachnospiraceae bacterium
GTTTGATATAAACAAAATCAATTACGTATTTCGCGCTTAGTCTGTCAATAAAGTTTCCCACTGCCCCGCTGCTCATCACTGTTAATGTGTAAATCAGAGGAATATATTTATCATTTTTGCTCAGGCGGATGATCTCCCAGACTACCAGCGCCAGAAAAATGACAGTTAAAATATAAAACAGCCATTGCATTCCCTGCAGTGTCCCCCAAGCCGCGCCGGTATTCTCCAGATAGCGAAACTCAAGCACGCCTTCTATCAAAACAATCGGGTTTCCTTTCAGTGCGTTCGCGGCCCAGATTTTTGAAATTCTGTCCAGGAAAACAAGCGCCGCAAAAAGGACAGCGCAGCAGACATGCCAGTCTCTGGTTAATAATTTTTTCATTACGCTTTCATGTCCTCTTCATCAAAGCAGATTTCTTTGATGGCTTCCAGAATTTCCTCGTCTGTCACGGTTCGGTCAATAAACGCTTTCCCGATTCTTTTAAGGAGAACGAATTTAATACTGCCGGCCTCTCTCTTTTTATCGGATCTGGTAAAAGCAAGCACCTGTTCTGGATCAATGCCGTCCACAGTGATTGGCAGATAAAACGGCACAAACATGTCCCGCACCTCGTAATACTCCTCGGCGGTAATCAGTTCCTTTCTGTAGGAAATAAAGGCGGCTGCCACACAGCCTAAAGCCACACATTCTCCATGCAGCAGTTCAAAGCCCTTGGCTTTCTCGATTGCATGGCCAATCGTATGGCCGAAATTCAGCAGTGCCCGTTCTCCCTGTTCATAAGGATCCTTCTCCACCACAAGCTTCTTGACGGTGCAGCTTTGGTAAATCATATCCTCCAGCACAGACATATCCTTGCTGCAAATTTCATACATATTCTCGATAAGCCAGGTGTAAAAGCCCTCATTTTTGATCAGACCATGCTTCATGACTTCCGCAAAACCACTGAAAAACTGCCGGCCCGGAAGTGTATCCAGGGTATGCACATTCATATATACCAGTACGGGCATTTTGAAAGCCCCCACCATATTTTTATAACCGTCAAAATCCACACCGGTTTTGCCGCCGATGGAGGAATCACACTGCGCTAACAGCGTGGTAGGAACCTGTACAAAGTCCACGCCCCTTAGATAGGTTGCCGCCACATAGCCGGTTACATCGCCGACCACACCCCCTCCCAGCGCCAACAGCAGGTCTTTCCGGTCAAATTCCTTATCAATGAGAAATTGATAGATCTGACGAACAGTATCAAGCGTTTTATTCTCTTCCCCTGCCGGAAAAGCGTAGACCGTCACATACCGGCACTGCCCATCCAGCAGATCCGCCAGCTGATTTGCATACAAAGGGGCTACATTGGTATCCGTGATAATACAGATTCGTCTGTCCTTAGCTCCAAGCCGTTCCATCTCCGGCAGAATTTCCTCAAAGCCCTGAGTAATGACAATTTCATAGCAGGTTTTTTTATCCTTTAAAATTGGTAAGCGCTGTGCCATTTGTGTTCTCCTTTTATTGAAACTAACCTGTCCGCCGAAGCAGACATCTCTATATATAAAAAGCTTCCCCGGACCTGACCTGGGGAAGCCCTTTAAAATAGGAAAAATCAATATGTATCATCCTGAGAATTTTGCCCGAACACCTCCAGAAAATCTCCGGAAATCTCCACAGAAGCGGGCGTAACGATAAAGATTCGCTGTGAAATCTTCTGCAGATTGCCATCCATGGCATAACAGCTGCCGGATGTAAAATCCAGAATTCTCTGCGCGGACATCTCATCGATATCCTCAAGATTGAGGACAACGGTGCGGTTCTGAAGCAAAGTATCTGTGATATCACGGGTTTCATCTACTTTTGTAGGTTTAATAACGCAAACTTCCATGCCGCCTCCTATATTTACATTGCGCCTCTGTTGCCTCATGGGTACCGGCTTGCTGACCTTCCTGGCCGCTCTGGGAACTGTCTCAGGCTCCGGATTAGGGACTGTCCTGATGTTGCTGACGGGAGACGTGGCGGTCTCCTGATCATCCGCATCATCGAGAACATCGTCGTAATCATCATAATCCTGATCTTCACCCTCAGTTCCTATGGTAATAAATTTTACCAGACTATTCATCACACTCATGGAAAAACTCCTTATCAACGCAGCAGGCAGTAAAATTCGCCGGGGATTGTCCCAACAGTTCCCATGCGTTGTACTGGTCTTATTATCGCTTTTTTTACATGGGATGTCAACTCTAAATTGATATCGCGGTATACAAAAAGTTTACAAAAAGAACATGCCTCCATGCGTAATATACCATCACTCATAGATAAAATCATTCTCATCCACCGCATCCGCGTTCAGCACAATATAATCGTACGCGCTCAGCCCATAGGTAGTATTGGACTGGACAATGGCGTAAAGTTCATTTTCGTCCAGAATTGTAATCTGGCGGAACTCCGCATAGCCCTTATTAATATTATATACTCCTGTCAGTGTTCCCATGCTGGATACAGTGTAAACGTCAGAACTGTCAAGCTTATATATGCGCGTTCCCAGATCAATGGAAGCATCATCAAGGTAATAATCATTTTCTTTCAGCGAATAGGGCTCTACCTCTGTTCTTGTAACAGTCAAACCATCCTCTCCGTAGGATTCAATGAGAATATAATACGCATTCTCTTCCTCTACATAACTTACATATTCCTCCGGCACAAGGTAAAAAGATTTTTCCACGATGGAAGAAATGGGAATTTTTAGTCCCGTATCGTCATCTGTAATAATCTCAATCTCCAGGAACCGGTCTGTGGAGAAATTCACACTGCCGCTCTGGAAAGACAAAACCAGAAGTGTCTCGCCAAGACTGTTGGTGGCGGCAGACACATCCGCCCACAGCAAAAGGTCATTTTTAAGGAACCGGACTTGTACTACTTCTTCGGAAAGATAGTATTCCAGATTTTCTTCTTCCACATCAGTAATCACCAGATCCCAATATTCGGATGGTAATACCTTATATACGGACTCACCATCCGCTACAAGGGAATTACTGACAAGCTCCGTGCGGGAATATGAGGATGAATCAAACAGTGAGGAACTTACTTCCCCTGCCTCCAGATCCTCCAGGCCATCGATCCAATAGGCTACAATTCCGGTCTCCGACGCATAATGGTATTCTATCATGCTGCTGGTAGAGCTGTAAAGAGTATTGATGTTTTCAAGAAGCAGGTTATTAACAAGCTTATCCGTCTGGGATGTCAGCGTAGTGTGAAGCTCATATACGGAAGAAAAGCTGTCATCACTGTATTTCTCCAGGAAACTGTCTATCAGATAGCGGAATTCCTCCTTATCATCCTCAGAAAGGGAATTCTCATCCGCGTTCAGAAGATCTGTATAATCTTTGATGGTACCGCTGGAATCCAGGGTATATACCAGGTTCCCCACAGCGACCCGTTCTTTCTCCGCTGTGAAATAATTGACATAACCGGCGCCGTCAGAATAGATCACGTCCTCCTGTCGGATGATAACACCGCTGTAGCGTGTATCCTCCACAAGGGAGCCCTCCCTGACCTGATAGCTCTGGATCTGCTCTCTGGAGAGGTATGTGGCTACACAGACCATAATATAAATAAAGACAACAGCCAAAATGATGACACCAATATTCAGTTTTGACTGTTTCGGGAAAGAAACGACATTGTCTCTTTTGCCCGCAGGATTCCTTGCCACACGCTCTCCTTCATCCACTTGTATGTCGCAAAATGGAGAATGTGCTGCGGCACATTCTCCACATGACTTTACTTTTATTTTTTTATCTCTTAATTAAACTTAAACGGCAATCTCAATATCCGATTTCAGCACTTCCGGAATATCGGCACTGTCCAGGGAAACACTGATTGTGAAATCTACGTGGAACTTCTCGCTGAGCAGCTTAATTTTCTGAACGGCGGGGGTGATGTCCTGTCCTTCCAGCTTGGCGATCTTTAAGAAGCTGTCAAGATATACCGCCTGCAGGTCATGATCCTGTGAAATAATACCGGAGAGAAAACCGGTAAACTCATCCGCATCGCTGATCATGTAATCTGTTACATTAATCAGACGTATCTTATTATTTAATTCATACATATGCTTGGTGCTCTTGTCAAGGTAAACAATGTTGCCTTCCACTGTCTTAATGTGGTTATTTACCTTATCCAGCAATTCCTTTGTCTTGCCCTTGCCTTTGTCGCCAACGATTAACTGAACCATATGTAGTCCTCCTAAAAAGTGAAATGTACATCATCCCGAGGCGGCAAAGCCAATCTGCCCCTGAATAATTCGTATGAAAATATTATAGTAAATCCGTTCTCAAAAATCAACCACTTTCAGAAATCTTTATTTCGAAACTCTTAGTTAACCAATTCCAGCATCAGCTTCATCTGACCATAAACATCATCCCTGGAAGCACTGTTTAATATAATACCAATATAGGGTTTTCCATTGACATCCTTGGCGTAAAGAGCCAGGCACTGACCCGCCTGATCAGTATAGCCGGTTTTACCGCCCAGAATGGTAATATTTTCCGGTGAAGCATAAAGCTGTTTGAAAAAGGCGTTGGTTGTATTAACACTGATAGTTTTGGCTGTCCCGTTCACATCATAAAAAGTAGTGCTGTAGCTGGACTGGCTGATAATCTGCGTAATTGCCTCGTATTTCACCGCCTCCTGAAAGATCAGATACAGGTCATACACGGTGGTGTAATGATCATCATCATGAAGTCCATGAGCATTGGTAAAATGGGTATTTGTAGCTCCCAGTGCGTTTGCTTCCTGATTCATCATCTCCACAAACTCTTCGATACTGCCCCCAATATTTTCCGCAATCAGGTTAGCCACATCATTGGCCGAATAAATCAGCAGAATATTGAGAGCTTGCTCCAGAGTCATGGTGTCACCGGCTCTCAGACCGGCAAGCTGGGCACCACTCTCCGTAATAATCACGGAACTGGAGGCTGTCAGAGTCTGATCCAGACTTCCATACTTGACAGCAACCAGAGCAGTCATCAGCTTCGTCAGGCTGGCCATGTACAGTCTGGCATGCATATTAAACGCATACACCACCTCATTATCTGTCAGGTCAAAAAGCCCGGCGGCGGAAGCGTTCTCAATTTCAAAGCCATCAAAAGCCACACTGGTTTCCCCCACAGCCAGATTAGCCGCAAAGGAAGTGGCCCTCTCCTGTGTGGAAATGGTGATGAGTTCATAGCTGTTATTGCCTGCCTGTTCCCCGTATGCCGCCTGCAGGGTTGTACCGCAGCCGGACAAAAGCATTGTGACCAATGCCACGCACAGGCATAATGCAACAGCTTTTTTCTTATCTGTATGCTTCACGCCAATCCAAATCTCCTCTGTCCATTGCCCTGATCATGATCTCTGCACTTGCCAGATTGGTGGCAAGGGGAATGTTGTGCATATCGCAGAGTCTGATCGTATTATCTACGTTAGGCTCATGGGATTTGGGCGACAGCGGATCCCTCAGAAAAATCACAAGGTCAATCTGATTTTGCTCAATCTGCGCGCAAATCTGCTGTTCTCCGCCAAGATGCCCGGCCAGCAATTTATGAAT
>JAJQGR010000278.1 GCA_021200345.1 Lachnospiraceae bacterium
CCCCCGCGGCAGGATCCGGATACAGCCTGAGCTGCCCGGCCTCCATCTCCTTTAGCACCTCCGCCACCCGCGGGGAGGGAGGATAGGGACACTCGTTGGTATTTAATTTAATCATACCCGGCCGATCAGGCTGCTCCCCGGGAACGTAAGGAACCACCTTCCTGATATTCTGTTCAAAGCTCATTTTTTACCATTCCTTAAAAGAAATATTTAAATCCGTACTGCTGCCGATGCCGGCCACCGTACCGTTATGCGTGTACTGCCATACAGAAAACTCATAGGGGAAACAGAGCACTTCATCATAAAAAGCAATCCAGCGCTCATACTGCGAGATCTGTTCCAGATCCAGAAGCAGAGTAAAGGTCTCCGTATTGCCGTAAATCATAGGCGTATAGCCAGCCTCCGCAATCCGCTCACAGAAAGCAATGCAGATCTGGGTACGTTCTTCCTTTGTCAGCGCGTCCGCTCTGGCGCCCTCTTCGCCCACTTTCTCTATATCCATCACAATGGGATAGGTAATGCAGTCATACCGGCCCACAGCCTCCAGCACAAAGTCTGCCTCCTCAATGGCCTCTTCCACGGTGATCGCCTGGCTGTAAAAATAAACTCCCACGGCAATTCCCTGAGCCGAAGCCCCCTCCACGTTGGTCCCGTAAGCATCATCCTCTACCAGCGCGCCGCTGCCATATCCCCGGATTCCCACCCGGATAAAAGCGTACTCAACGCCGTCTGAGGCCACCTGCTCCCAGTCAATCTCCTCCTGAAATCTGGAAACGTCAATTCCTTTATGTGAAGTCACCTCTCCGTTCTCCACGTACTGAAACTCTCCGGTCTCCAGCACCTGAAGGCTCTCCTGAGAAAAGGTATTCTTCGCCACACTGTCCAGAACCGGCACAAAGACAATCTCCCCGTCCGTAGCCACCAAAATCTCATCGGTATCCGCGTAAACCTGTCGCAGCGCACCTGTCGTATTGTATCCTGACTCAATCTTTTCCCTGATTTCGTCCAGCAATTCCTGCCTGCCCTCTTCCTTCGCAGCCAGAATGTCTTCATAAGTATAGCTATCGACAACTTCCGCCTCAGTCTCTATTACTTCCTCTTCTTCAGCCTCCTTCACCCAGGACAGGTAGGTCAGACCGGCGCACACCACCACTACCAGCACGATGGCCACAGACACAATGATAAGCAGACCGTTTTTTGTATTTTTATTCATCCTGTAGTCCTCCCCATGGAATCTTCTACAACATACGATTATACAAAAGCAAATCCGACAGGTCAAGTACCAACCGCCTTGTTAAAAATACTTTAAGATTTGTCTCAAAGACATTGCGATATTTCTCAAAAAAAGTTATAATCTGAACGTGCAAAAGCACAGTCAGTCAACGGTGCTTTCACTGCAAAACTTATGAAGACGAGGAGAATGATATCATGGATAATTTTCATGGAGCCGCGGAAGGCATTGAACTGAATGTCAAATCCGCTCAGGTGAAAGCCAGCCTTTCCCTGCGCAGAATGATCATGCTGGGCATTCTGGCAGGCGCTTTTATCGCCCTGGGAGGCGCTGCCAGCAGTACTGCGGCTTTCGGCATTGACAATACGGGAATCCAGCGGCTTGTCACCGGCGTGGTATTCCCTGTAGGACTGATGATGACCGTGTTCGGCGGGGCGGAGCTTTTTACCGGCAACTGCCTGATTGAAATCGCGGTCCTGGAGAAAAAAATCAACGCAAAGCAGCTGATCCGCAACCTGGTGGTGGTTTATTTCAGCAATCTGGCGGGGGCTCTTCTGATTGACGTGCTGCTCTTTTTTTCCGGCAATCTGGATCTGGGCGGCGGCCTGCTGGGCGCTTACGCCATCAAACTGGCGGTGGCCAAGGTCTCCATCTCACCCGTTAAGGCGCTGACCTCCGGTATGCTCTGCAATGTGCTGGTCTGCGTGGCCATTCTCATGGCGGCCTCCGCCACGGACGCCATCGGCAAGCTGTTTTCCGCCTTTTTCCCCATTTTTGCTTTCGTCATCTGCGGCTTTGAGCACTGTGTGGCCAATATGTTCTACATCCCCATCGGCATGCTGGCAGCCACAAACTCCTGGTATGTCATGCTGGCAGAGAGCTATAGCCTGACCGCCGAAGAGATCGAAAGCAGCCTGACTGTCTTAAACAGCCTGAAAAACTTCATTCCCGTGACCATCGGCAACCTGATCGGCGGCATTGTGTTAGTCAGCCTGCCCTGCTATCTGGTGCAGAAAAAGTGGAAAGACGAGGACCGTTAATTCCATCAGCCTGAAATCTGAAATTGATACATACAAAAAGGAACAGTCCGCCTGTTCCTTTTTTCGTGGTAAAACACCTAAAATCGTTCCTGCTATCCGGATATCAGGACCTCTTCCATGGTCCGCTTGGGCACATGCACATTGCCCTTTTCATCAAAATAATATTTCAGATCCCCGGCAAAGTCAAAGGTCTCTCCCGTCTGCGCCGGGCGGCCGATCCCCAGCAGATAGGTAACGTCGTACTGCTTGGCAAGACCCAGCACCTTCTTGATTTCCGGACGATTGATGGCTCCCAGGCATACGCTGCCATACCCCAGCTCCTGGGCCGCCAGACACATGCCGGCCATCGCCAGACCGCTGTCGCACTCACTCCTGTCAGTGGGTTTGATGGAAGTGTCATTGCAGATCACAATAAAGGCGGGCGGACATTCCTCAAAAGTTGGATCCCAGTCTTTCAGAAATCCCGCATATTTAATCAGAGGATACAGGCTTCTCCTTGTCTTTTCATCCGTCACAATAGCGTACTTCAAGGGCTGTGCGTTGGCTCCGCTGGGTGAGAGCCTGGCGCAGTCCACCATCTGCAGCAGGTCTGCCTGCGCTACCTGGTCCTGTTTAAATTTACGGATGGTATGTCTTTCTTTCACCGCTTCGTATACTGTCATCTTCCTTTTCCTCCTTTTAAAAAATTAAAAAGAAAATCTGAACAAAAAAATAGAGCGGGTGATGGGAATCGAACCCACGTGTCCAGCTTGGAAGGCTGGTGTTCTACCATTGAACTACACCCGCATGAGAATAATGAAATTGAAAAAGCATAGTCGGGGTGACAGGATTCGAACCTGCGACATCCTGCTCCCAAAGCAGGCGCTCTAGCCAAGCTGAGCCACACCCCGATGCCTGTCCTTCTTCCCAGAACGGTATTGATTATACTATCGCCATTCAAAATTGTCAACAGAAAATCATTCTGAAAAAATGAATTTTCCTCTTTTTTTCATGGTCAAACAGCCCAAATGCGGAAACCGCGGCGCCCCACAAAGCAGGCACGCCGCGATTTCCTTTATGAGCAAAATATAGAATTTTACCGAAATGAATATGACTATTTTCTACTGCCGGTAATCAGGCTTATACCTCAAACATCATCTCGCCGTAGGTCGGAACCGGCCATACATCCGCGTCCACGATCTGCTCCAGCTCATCAATGGGAGCCCGCAGCGCCGCCATTGCCGGAACCACTACATCCTTATACGCAAATGCCTGCTGTTTTCCATCACTGATGGCTAAGCACTCGTCTGTCACTTTCTTCAGCTCATCCAGAGCGGCTTTCGCCTGGGCCAGCTTCTCGTTCACCTCTACCAGCTCCTCAGCCTGTACCGTAGGCTCCGCGCCGGCAGCTTTCACAGACAATACCGTATCCGCCAGAGTTCTGGAATACTTGATCACTGCCGGGATATAATCCTTGGACGCCATATCGATCATGGTGCGGGCCTCGATATTGATGTTCTTGCTGTAGGTCTCATAGAGAACCTCTTCTCTGGCCTCCAGCTCCACCTTGGTGAAAATGCCGAATTTCTCAAACAGCTTCACTGCCTTGTCTGTGGTCAGCGCGCCGGTCGCCTCCACCATGGATTTGATGTTCGGCAGGCCCCGTCTTTCGGCCTCTTCCACCCAGGCTTCGGAATATCCGTCGCCGTTGAAAATCACTCTGCTGTGTTTGGTCAGATTTTCCTTGATCAGATCATGGCAGGCCATATCAAAGTTGTCAGCCGCCTCCAGAATATCCGCCGCCTCACAGAAAGCCTCGGCTACGATAGCGTTCAGCACGGTATTGGCATCCGCGATAGAAGCGGAGGAGCCTACCATACGAAACTCAAACTTATTGCCGGTGAAAGCAAAGGGTGAGGTTCTGTTTCTGTCGGTGGCATCCTTCATAAACTCCGGAAGTGTGGAAACGCCGGTCTCCAGCTTTTCGCCGTGAATAGAACGAACTGCTTCTCCGGTCTCCACCAGCTGAGATACCACATCCTCCAGCTGCTCGCCCAGGAATACGGAAATAATAGCCGGCGGCGCCTCATTGGCGCCCAGTCTGTGGTCATTGCCCACATCCGCGGCGCTCTGGCGCAGCAGATCCGCGTGAGTATCTACAGCCTTCAGTACACAGGAGAACACCAGCAGGAACTGAATATTCTCATGAGGGGTCTCGCCCGGATCCATCAGATTGATGCCGTCATCCGTACACAGAGACCAGTTATTGTGCTTGCCGGAGCCGTTGACGCCCGCGAAAGGCTTCTCATGGAGCAGGCAGGTCAGGCCATGACGGCCGGCCACGCGCTTCATGGTCTCCATCACCAGCTGGTTGTGGTCCACGGCCATGTTGGCGGTCTCATAGATGGTAGCCAGCTCGTGCTGCGCGGGAGCCACCTCGTTGTGCTGGGTCTTGGCGGTCACGCCCAGCTTCCACAGCTCCTGGTTCAAATCCTTCATGTATCCGCCGATTCTCTCACGGATATTGCCGAAATAATGATCCTCCAGCTCCTGACCTTTTGGTGCCGGTGCGCCGAACAGGGTGCGTCCGGTGAAGATCAGATCCTTACGCTGTAAATATTTATCCTTATCTACAATGAAATATTCCTGCTCCGGTCCTACACTGGCAGACACTTTCTTGGATGTGGTATTGCCGAAAAGACGGACAATGCGGATGGCCTGGTCGCTGACAGCCTCCATGGAGCGCAGCAGCGGGGTCTTCTTGTCCAGAGCCTCGCCCTTGTAAGAACAGAACGCGGTGGGAATACAAAGGATCACACCGGCAGCGCTCTCTTTTAAGAATGCCGGAGAAGTAATATCCCAGGCTGTATATCCTCTTGCCTCAAAGGTGGCGCGCAGGCCGCCGCTGGGGAAAGAAGAAGCATCCGGCTCGCCCTTGATCAGCTCCTTGCCGGAAAACTCCAGAATCATCTTGCCGCACTCATCCGGCGAAGAGATAAAAGCGTCATGTTTCTCAGCGGTAATATCGGTCAGCGGCTGGAACCAGTGGGTATAATGAGTCGCCCCTTTCTCCACCGCCCAGTCCTTCATGGCCTTGGCGACCACATTGGCATCCTCTAAGGACAGCTCGCCGCCCTCCTTCATGACCTTGACAACATCCTTAAACACATTCTTGGGCAGGCGCTCTCTCATCGTACCGATGTCAAACACATTGCTGCCAAACAGTTCTTCTACATTCATGCTCATAATGTTTCCCTCCAAATCCAGTTACGGGCCGCTGCCGTAAAACAAAAACAAAAAAGCGTTCAAAGGTCTCATAT
>JAJQGR010000015.1 GCA_021200345.1 Lachnospiraceae bacterium
GTTCAGGGAAAATACGGAAGTATTTCCTACAAGACAAAGCAAAATAAGCCGCGACCAAAAAGCGAATGGTTTATTGTCGAGGGAACTCACGAACCGATTATTGACCGGGAGCTTTGGAACAGAGTGCAAAGTTTAATCGACCAAAGGGCAAAACCCTTTACGATCGGAACAATCGGATTGTTCGCAAGAAAAGCACGCTGCGCAAATTGTGGTTATATCATGCGTTCTTCCAAAAATCGGGGTAAGCATTATCTACAATGCTCAAACCGCCATGTAGCAAAAGACGCCTGTATTGGTTCCTTTATTTCTGTTGACAAATTGGAGCAGCTTGTTATTGATGAGATCAACCGATTATCAGCAGAATACCTTGACAAGGACGAGCTGGAACAAAACATAGAATTTTGTGACAACTTGCAAGGGCAAAAAAAACGCCTGATTTCTGATATGGCAGCTTATGAAAAAAAGATTGCCGAATATTCCAAAGGAATCAGAGAGCTTTATATGGATAAGGTCAAGGGCTTAATCTCTGAAAGCGATTATATGGAAATGTCTAAGAATTTCACCGCTGACCGCGACCGTCTGGAGCGTGTGATTGCTGACGGAGAAAAGCAGTTATCCGAAATCGAAGAAAAAATAGCGGCGGGTGACAATCGCCGCGAACTGATCGAACAGTACACGAATCTGGAACATCTGAACCGTGAAATCGTCGAAACACTGATTGATTATATATCTGTCGGCAAACGGATTCCGGGGACAAGAGACGTGCCTGTTGAAATTCACTGGAACTTTTAATCAAAGTTGTTCTTATGCCAACGTAGCCGGAAAAATCAAGTGCTACCCAAAAATACCGTGTTTATAAGGTTTTTCCGGCATTGTTGTTCTTATGCAGTCGTACCATCTGCAGCCATATCCTCGTACAGATCCGTCAGCACATCGCCCTTGCACTGAAACTCACAGGCATTGAAGGGAATGCCGCCCGCGGCCTGGGGCCAGATCCCCAAAGTGTGATCCACATAGTATTTGTCAAAGCCGGAGGCCTCGATCTCCTCCATGGAAAGATCCCTAGTCAGCTGATAGACAATGGCTCCGATCATCTCTAAATGGGCCAACTCCTCAGTGCCTATATCAGTCAACAAATTGCCCACCTCCCGGTATGGCATGGAAAAGCGCTGGCTCAAATACCGCATGCTGGCGGAGAGTTCCCCGTCCGGGCCGCCGAACTGACTGATAATGGCCTGTGCCGTCCGGGCGTCAGGCTGGCAGATTTTCACGGGGAATTCCAATCTTTTTTCATAACTGAACATTATCCGCACACTCCTTCCCACGCGTTGGGCTCCTCCGCCCAGGTGAACACTCTGTCACTGTGGGAGCCCTGCGCCGTGACAGGCCCATATTTCTCCTCATACTCTCTCACCAGGTTCTTTTTGACGCCCACATAATACTCATAATATTCGATGGCGTTTTTGTCATGAGGATGGGTATCCAGATAGAGCTGCATATCTGTCAGCAGAAAGTCTACCATACCGATGATACGGAAGGCTTCACATTTTTGGCTGTTATCTTGCATTTGGGCAGCACCTCTTTCCTGTAAATGGTTTGTCGAGTTCAGGGAATATGGTACCTGTGCGGTACGCCTGCTCCAGGTTCTCATAGACCCTGTTGATGTGCTGCCAGGGCACGTAGGCCATGGCAATGGGCAACTGATCAAGCTGCTCATCGAAATGATAATCCTGCATACATTCCTCTCATAAATTTACATTCATTTTAATATATTGTATGTCAGGGCTTTCAAAAGGTGCCTGTATTCAGAAAATATGCTCAAAGGCCGCTTTGAATCAGAAAATCCTCCCCTCATCCACAGAAACACAATCATAGCGGATGGGAGAAAACTCCCCGATTCTGTGCTTTACCCGATAATAATCCGCCGCCCGGCAGATCTTTCTCTGCTTGGGAAGATTGACCGCCTCCGCGCCGGTGCCGGAGACTAAGCTTCTTCGTGCTTTTACCTCTACAAAAACCAGAAAAACACCGTCTCTCCCGATCACGTCAATTTCCCCCGCGGGGCAGCGAAAATTCCTTTCCAAAATAAGAAAGCCCTGGCCGGAAAGATACTCACAGGCCAGGGTTTCATAATAATTTCCTTTCTCTCTGTTATTCATATTCCCCCTGTTACAATGCTACGCAAATCACAACACCTCAGTCCAAAAACCCAAAATCAGAAAGAGGCCAGAGCCGGAACACCGCCTTGCCGAAAATATCGCTCCTTTTCACCAGTCCTACCACCTCATAACGGCTGTCCAGGCTCTCATTGCGGTTATCTCCAAGCACAAAATATTCATCCTCCCCGAGGGTAATCTCCTCACTGGCAAGATTCCTCAACTCCGCCCGAATCGGCTCCGAGCCATAGTCCTCCTCCAGGATCTCTCCGTCTATGTATATATTGCCTTCCTCATCAATATAAACTGTCTCTCCGGGCATACCGATAATGCGCTTGATATACTTGGAATCCGGGTCATACTGGGGCGGAAAAATAATAATGTCAAAGCGCTGCGGATCACTGAACCGGTAAGTCAGCTTATCCGCCCACAGCCTGTCGCCGTCATGCAGGGTATTTTCCATGCTGATACCGTCCACCGTGCAAAGCGTACCCACGTAGGTCACCACAAACATTACCACCGCCCAGGCAAGCACAAGGCTGACCGCAAAGCTGAGTATCTCCCGAAAAGCCGCCTTTACGAAAGATGGCTTTGGAAGCTCTTCTTTCATTTCTTCGCTTTCCGGATTCTTAATTTCCCAGTATTCTACTCCCTCTTCCGCGCTCTCTTCTTCCTTAACTTCGGGGAAATGTTCATTATTTTCCTTCATTCCGATCCTCCCCGGGCCACTCCAGTGTCATCCTGCCGAGCTTGCCTCCCCTGAAATCCTCGATCAATAGCTTCGAGGCACGGCCGATATCCGGCTCGCCGCCTTTTTTGATCAGACATTTTCTGCGGGCAATCTCCTCAAGCATTCCGGCCGGACCCTCCATCGTCTCCAGGCCGTAACGTTCCTGAAGCAGACTGCCATATCTGTCCCGGACAAAGCTGATGAAATCAACCGCCAGCTCCTCCGAAATCAGTATATCATCGTTGACAGAGCCAATAAAGGCCAGCATCATACCGGTTGACTGGTCTTCAAATTTAGGCCACAAAACCCCAGGTGTGTCCAGCAATTCCAGATTTTTGTTGAGACGAATCCACTGCTTTCCCTTGGTAACGCCAGGCTTATTGCCGGTCTTCGTACAGGCTTTCCCGGCCAGGGAATTGATAAAGGTAGACTTTCCCACATTGGGAATTCCCACCACCATAGCCCGCATGGGGCGGTTGACAATACCCCTCTTCCGATCTCTTTCAATTTTGTCCCGGCAGGCCTCCTGCACCAGACTGTTGATCCGATTGACTCCCTGCCCGGACCTGGCGTTAACCTCCAGCACATGAAACCCCTTTTGCCGGTAAAAATCCATCCATGCCTGATTGGCGGCCGCGTCTGCCAGATCCGCCTTATTTAACAATATGATCCGGGCTTTGCCCTTTCCCAGCGTATCGATGTCAGGATTGCGGCTTCCAAGAGGCACTCTGGCGTCCACCAGTTCAATGATCAGGTCGATCCACTGAATATTCTCCTGCATCATCCGCATGGCCTTCGTCATATGCCCCGGATACCATTGATAGTTCATAAAATTCCCCTTTTATTTTATTCACAGCTCCACAAAATGCCCGATAAATGTTCTCCGATGAATGGGACAGGGGCCATAGGTTCGCAGCGCCTCAATATGGGCTTTGGTGCCGTATCCCTTGTGAGCGTCAAAGCCATACTCCGGATACATCTGATGGTACTCCATCATCAACCGGTCCCTTGTCACCTTGGCGATAATGCTGGCAGCGCCGATGGAAGCGCTTTTGGCATCCCCCTTCACAATGGGTACCTGCCTCACAGCCACACCGGGAATTAAGACAGCGTCATTCAGCAAAAGATCCGGCGGCACCGACAGCTTCTCAATGGCCTGCCTCATGGCTTCATAGGTAGCCTGCAGAATATTGATCTGGTCGATCCTCTCCCAGGAAACAATGCCTGTTCCCACCGCCACCGCTTTCGCCATGATCTCATCATACAGCAATTCCCGTTTTTTTTCACTAAGTTTTTTGGAATCATTGATATATAATATGTCGCAGTTTTTGGGCAAAATGACCGCCCCGGCCACCACCGGCCCCGCAAGGGGGCCTCTGCCCGCCTCGTCAATGCCGCAGATGGCATGATATGAGCCATATTCCCGTTCATAGGAAAACAGCTGCCACATCCGTTCTTTTTCCTTTTCCAGGGCTAACGCCCTTTTGGCCTCCCGCTCTTTTGTCGTTCCCATCACTATAACGGCTTCATCCTGCTGCCCCCGTAGGGAAGCGCCAGCCATACCTTTCCTGAAATCTGAGACTTTTCCACAATACCAACAGAGCTGGTACGGCTGTCCTCACTGTTATTGCGGTTATCTCCCAGCACGATATATTCATTCTCTCCCAGCGTAATTTCGGTTTCCAGAAGGCCCGCGTCGGCCATCTTTTCGTAATCTCCCTGCTCCTGCTCCCCGTTCACATACAGATAGCCGTCCTGAATCAACACTGTATCCCCGGGCACAGCCACAACGCGCTTGATATAAGTGTGGGTTCCTCCGGCTTTAAAGATAACAACATCATCCCTCCCGGGGGAAAAAAGCAGATAAGCAACGCGGTTGACCAGTACTTTCTGTCCATGTACCAGACTGTTCTCCATGGATACCCCCACATTTGTGGCGGTATAGCCAAAGGACGCCGTCAAAATCAGTCCCAGCAGGGCCGCGCTGACGCAGCCCACCAGATACGCCTCTATCCTGTGTAGCACCTGACTTGTCAACCGCTTTTTTTTACGAAATGAAAGTTCTTTTGTCATAAGTATTCCTTACCGCCTGGAAGCGCCGTTTTGTATAAAGAATAAAGGACAGCCATCTCCCGGCTGCCCTCATCCCCAGAACTTATCTTATCAATTCCTTAACCTTTGCGCTCTTACCAACACGCTTTCTCAGATAATTCAGCTTAGCGCGTCTGACCTTACCTTTTCTTACCACTTCAATCTTCTCTACATTGGGACTGTGTAATGGCCAGGTCTTCTCCACGCCGACTCCGTTAGATGTCTTTCTCACAGTAAAGGTTTCCCTGCAGCCGCTGTTCTGTCTCTTGAGCACTGTTCCCTCAAATACCTGGATACGCTCGCGGTTCCCCTCTTTGATCTTGCCGTATACTCTCACAGTATCGCCAACGGAAAAATCATCCACAGCAGACTTCATCTGTTCGGCTTCGATGTTCTTGATAATGTCATTCATTGTGCTTCCTCCTTAATTTATTGATGTTCTTAAAGCATTCCCGCTACAGAGGACCATCTCAATTGTCACAACCATTAGAATTTACCATATCCCTTGCCGGTTGTCAAGCAAGGAATCGCAATAAACCTGATCAATTGTTACTATT
This sequence comes from Lachnospiraceae bacterium, assembly GCA_021200345.1. Lineage (GTDB taxonomy): Bacteria > Bacillota > Clostridia > Lachnospirales > Lachnospiraceae > RGIG6307. The sequence continues at coordinate 5,535 of JAJQGR010000015.1, forward strand.
CACGGCCAATCTGAGGCAAAGC
>JAJQGR010000159.1 GCA_021200345.1 Lachnospiraceae bacterium
GATTATGGCCAGGAGAATGACCCTGGAGGGCGCAAACGTGAAGGTCGTGGCTGAGCTGATGCCTTACTCCGGCGGCCTGAGGAGAAATATCGTTCAGTGTCTGGACGACTATGGAATTCCTCTGAAGCTCAGTCACACGGTTGTGGATATTCAGGGAAAGGAACGGGTGGAGGGCGTCACACTGGCAGCGGTGGATCAGCAGGGGAAGCCAGTTCCGGGGACGGAGGAGGAATACAGCTGCGACACCCTTTTGCTTTCCTGCGGGTTGATTCCGGAGAATGAGCTTTCCAGGGAAATGGGACTTCAGATGAGTCCGGTGACCAATGGACCGGTTGTGGATGAAAGCCTGGAGACCAATATCCCCGGTGTATTTGCCTGTGGAAATGTGCTGCATGTACATGATCTGGTTGACTATGTGTCAGAGGAGGCGCAGCGGGCAGGGGAGCAGGCGGCCATTTTTATCCATGGAGAGAAAGTCCAAAAGGCGGAGAGCCGCGAAATAGAAGTGCTGGCGGAATCCGGAGTCCGGTATACGGTTCCCTCGGTCATTGACCCTGAGAGAATGCCGGAACAGCTGACAGTCCGGTTCAGAGTGGGACAGATATTTAAAAATTGCTTTGTCAGTGTATATTTTGACGATACCCGTGTTATCCACAGAAAGCGCCCGGTGATGGCTCCGGGAGAAATGGAGCAGATTGTTCTGGAGAGGGACAGGATCAGGAAATATGGTTCTATGCGAAGGATCACGCTTCGCGTGGAGGAATAGTAAGAGGGAATGGAAATGGAAACAAAAACATTGACCTGTATTGTCTGCCCGATGGGCTGTTCCATTAAGGTACAGCTGCAGGGAAAAGAGGTGCTGAGCGTGCAGGGCAATACCTGCCCGAGAGGAGAGGCGTATGCCAGAGCGGAGGTGACAAACCCCACAAGGACAGTCACCACAACAGTGCGGGTGAAAGACGGAAAGGAGATGCTTTCTGTCAAAACCGCCGCCCCCATCCCGAAGGAAAAAATCATGGACTGTATTCTGGAACTGAAAGAAATCTCTGTGAATTCCCCGGTTTCCATTGGGGATGTGGTTCTGGAGAATGTGGCAGGTACGGGAATTCCTGTGGTGGCGACGAAGAACATTGAATAAAACTTGCCCTCCGGCTCCCTGCGGGGAACTGGAGGGGTTCGTAGAAATCAGATAAACGCAATCATATACAGGGGCAGCGTAATGATTCGATCTTCACTCGCCCCGATGTTGCTGTCTGCAAACTTATATCCACAGCAAATATCCTTATGACTCTTCATAAGCGATTTGAGGGAGCTTGCCCGCGTATTTCCGCTCTTGACCTCTATGGGGAGCACCTGGCCGTCTTTCTGAATGATGACATCGATTTCTTTTTTTGTTGTCTCGTTTTTATAGAAATATAACGGATATCCCTTTTTATAAAGGGCATCTGCTATTGCGCATTCATAGATGCCTCCCTTTGAATTTCCAGCCAAGGTATTCTCTACAATATGTTGTTTTAACGAGAAGTCTTTCATTGCCATCAGCAGTGACAAATCTGTTGTATAGGCTCTGAAAAAATCATCTCTGGCATAATCATCCAGATCAAAGCTGACATTTGTTACAAGTCTGGACAAATGCACCATGTCCGCGCGAAGCAGCCATTCAACGCTTGAAAAATATTTTTGCGCCCTGCCGCCCTGCTCGACTTCTTTATATTGAAATTTATGGTTTTCCTTGTCCAACAGCTGTTTCGCAAGAGAAAGATAACATTTCTCTGCTTTTACTTTTTCTTCCGCTGTCGCATAATGCGCTATATCATACTGGTATCCCTGTAAGAGGTTCCTTTGTATCCAATCGACCTCCCTGAAATCCTTTGTATCTATATATTTTTGCACCACCTCTGGCATACCGCCTGTTGCTATATACTGCCTGTAATAGTTCATCATCTGAGAATGGATTGCTTCAGGTATCACAGTTTTTGACTGAAAGTAATTGCAGAGATTCCTGATCATATCTTCTGAAATTCCCATACCCCAGAGGAATTCTTCAAAATCAAGCCCGTACATTCTCAGATAATCAACATACCCGACAGGATAAGAGGACGCACGTTTATAATCTATTCCCAGAAGCGATCCTGACGCAATCACATCGAATCGATTGTCTATTGCCCAGAATTTAAGGGATGTGACTGCTTCCTGGCACTCCTGAATTTCATCCAGGAAAATCATTGTTTTCTCGGGAACGATTTTCTTTTCAGGGAAACGAAAGCGCATAGCCATAATCATATTGTCTACGGTGAGATCGCCGGTAAAAATATCCATGGCAGAAGGCGTCTGTTTGAAATTGATTTCAATAAATTCCTCATAATTTTCCTCTGCAAATCGTTCGATGATATATGTTTTTCCTGTTTGTCTGGCTCCCTGGACGATAAGGCATTTTTTATCTTTTGACTGGATCCATTTTATAATATTATCTGTTGCTTTCCTTTTCAGCATAAAACACCTCAGATCAACAAAAAAGTTTCAGTTAACGTGATTAAACAATATTTTGGAGACATAAAATGCTATCTATATCAACATTTCGGAATTATAAAATGTTGTTTTAATCAACATTTTAGACATTATAACATTGATTAAATCTTATTTCCAGTGCCAAATGAAAAAAACCAGAGCTCCTTTAAAAACCATAAAGGAGCTCTGTCTGACGAAACAGTTGAAAAAAATCTGTTATTATTCACAGTAACAAAAATCTATAATCAAAGGACATCTTTTCTTTTATTATGGAAAGCGCTGTCTCCGTGGAATTGGAAACAGCGCTTTCTTTCAGTCAGTCTAACGGGAACTTGAAATATTTCTTCGCGTTGTTGTAGGAAATGCCTCTGACGATCTCCTCCAACATCTCCCAGTCGCAGGGATACTCGCCGTTCTCCACCCAGTTGCCGATCAGGTTGCACAGGATACGGCGGAAATATTCATGCCTGGTGTAGGAGAGGAAGCTTCTGGAGTCGGTCAGCATGCCCACAAAGCCGCTTAAGTTGCCAAGGTTGGCCAGGGAGATCATCTGATTCTGCATGCCAACCTTGTGATCATTGAACCACCAGGCGCTGCCCTGCTGAATCTTGCCTACGGCGGTGGAGTCCTGGAAGCAGCCCAGGATCGTGCCGATGGCTTCGTTATCATTGGGGTTCAGAGAATAGATGATGGTGCGCGGCAGCTGGTCTGTCTTAATCAGGGCGTTCAGAAAATCTGCCATCTGGGCGCTGGGGGCGTAGTTGTTGATGCAGTCATAACCGGTGTCCGGTCCCAGGGACTGATACATCAACTCGTTGTTGTCGCGCTTGCAGCCGTAGTGCAGCTGCATTGCCCAGTCCAGTCTGTTATATTCTTTTGCCACGAAGAGCATGAAAGCGGTCTTGAACTTCAGCTCGCAGGTCTTGCAGACGGATTTGCCGGCCAGACGGTTTGCGAAAATCTCCTCGATCTCCTCCTCGGAAGCGGGCTCGTACATCACATATTCCAGAGCGTGATCGGAAACGCAGCAGCCCTGGGAAGCAAAAAACTCCATGCGGTTGACGAGGGCGGCCTTTAAATCCGCGAAGGTCTTAATCTCGATGCCGCTGACCTGGGACAGGGTTTTAAGATAGTCCAGATACTCCGGCTTTTCAATGTTCATGGCCTTGTCCGGTCTCCAGGCAGGCAGAACCTTTACTTCAAAGCTCTCGTCCTCTTTAATTTTCTGATGCCATTCCAGGCTGTCCACCGGATCATCGGTGGTGCAGATCAGCGTCACGTTGGACTGGCGGATCAGATTGCGTACGCTCATGGAGTCTTCCTGCAGTTTGGCATTGCAAAGGTTCCAGACTTCCTCGGCGGTGTTTTTATTTAACACTCCATAGTAACCGAAATATCTCTGCAGCTCCAGATGGGACCAGTGGAACAGAGGATTGCCAATGGCCTTGCCCACGCACTCAGCCCACTTGAAAAATTTCTCCTGATCGGAAGCGTCTCCGGTGATGTACTTTTCCTCTACGCCGCAGGAGCGCATGAAGCGCCATTTGTAGTGGTCGCCCCCCAGCCAGACCTGCGTAATGTTGTCAAATTTGCGGTCTTCGGCGATTTCTTTGGGGTTGATATGACAGTGATAATCCAGAATGGGAGTGGTCGCTGCATATTCGTGATACAGTTTCTGGGCTGTTTCTGTCTCCAACAGAAAGTTCTCGTCCATAAATTTCTTCATTTTTGCCTTACCTCCGTTTAACCTCGCTTCGTAACCACGCGGAGTTTCTCCCCGCATAATCAAAATTATTATAAGCCATAAGCTGATGAAAAACAAGAAGTTCCTTTTATTTTCAAAACCGCATTGACGAATACTTGTTTTTGAGATAAAATTTATGTAATTGTTGAGCACGGATGGTATTTTTTGTGCATAGTAACAATAAATTGTTAAGAAAATAACAGATGGGAGAACAGGTATGGAGCAATTAAGCAAAGCTATGACCAAAAAGGTGAACAGGCCGGTAAAAGTGGTTCAGTTCGGCGAGGGTAATTTTCTGCGCGCTTTCGTGGATTACATGATTGACATCGCCAATGAGAAGGGGTTATTTGACGGCGATATCGTGCTGATCAAGCCGATTCCTTTCGGCAGCACAGATATGTTCCATGAGCAGGACTGTCAGTACACTGTGTCTTTGTGAGGCATTGTGGAAGGCGAGGCCAAGGTGCTCAACAGGGTGATTACCTCTGTGCAGGACATCGTAGATACGGCGACGGAATATGACAAGTACATGTCTCTGACTGAGATTGACACTCTTCGCTTTGTAGTTTCCAACACTACTGAGGCGGGCATTGTGTATGATCCTACAGATGAGTTCGATTTCAAGCCGGCGAAGACTTTCCCCGGCAAGCTGACCCAGTTTTTATACAGAAGATACACCACATTCAATGGCGCGGCGGACAAGGGGCTTGTGATGCTGCCTGTAGAGCTGATTGATGACAATGGTATCATGCTCAAAAAGTGCGTGAACCAGCTCATCGACCTGTGGGGTCTGGACGCTGCCTTTAAGGCATGGGTGAACGAGAGCTGCATCTTCACCTCCACCCTGGTAGACCGCATTGTGACCGGCTATCCGAGAGCCACCATTGAGCAGGAGTGGGAGAAGTTGGGCTACCAGGACAAGATCATGGTAACCGCAGAGCCTTTTGCTCTCTGGGTGATCGAGTCTGAAAAGGACATCAGCGGTGAGCTTCCGCTGGATAAGGTGATGGCGGACATGCCCGGCATGGATGTGATCTTTACGGACAATCAGAAGCCATACAAGCAGCGCAAGGTTCGTATCCTGAATGGCGCGCATACCTCTTTCGTGCTGGCGGCTTATCTGTGCGGCTATGATATTGTGAGAGACGCCATGAAGGATCAGGACATTCGTCCGTTTATCAAGGCAACGTTGTATGACGAGGTGATCCCGACCCTGACCCTGCCGAAAGACGAGCTGGAAGCCTTCGCGGCGGCTGTGGAGCTGCGTTTTGAGAATCCCTATGTGGATCACGCGCTGAT
>JAJQGR010000137.1 GCA_021200345.1 Lachnospiraceae bacterium
GACAAATATTATCAGATTGACACTACAAGGCTGGAGGCTCTGATTACTCCCAGGACCAAAGCCATTCTGGTAGTCCATCTTTATGGACATAATGCCAAGATGGACGAGGTGGTCAGCCTGTGTCATAAATATCACCTTCGCCTGGTGGAGGATTGCGCCCAGTCCCACGGTTCCGCTTTCCACGGACAGAAATCCGGAACTTTCGGCGACATCGGCTGCTTTTCCTTTTACCCATCCAAAAATCTGGGCGCTTTCGGAGACGGCGGTGCCATCACCACAAATGATCCGCAGATCGCCGCGGACTTTAAGGTGTTGCGCAATTATGGCAGTGAGAAAAGATATTACAATAAAATCGTAGGCGCCAACTCTCGTCTGGATGAGCTTCAGGCCGGACTTTTGAGAGTCCGGTTATCCCACTTAAATGAGATCAATGAGGAGCGCCGGCAGCTGGCGGATTACTACAGCTCCCATATTCAGAATGCGAAAATTATCCTTCCCATGGAACGCCCCAATACCCACAGCGTCTGGCATCAGTACGTGATCCGCTGCGCTGACAGGGAGGCTCTGATCCGGTATCTGGAGGAAAGACAGATCGGCACCATCATTCATTACCCGATTCCGCCCCATCTCTCCGAAGCCTATCAATATCTGGGCTATGGACCGGGAAGCTTGCCCATCACGCAGCAATATGCCTAAGACGTGCTCTCCATTCCCCTGTACACCGGTAGGACCGCTGATGAGCAGGATCGGGTCGGCGAGGCATTAAACAGTTTTTGAAACCGCGCTGACACAAAGAATACATCAAAGGCTCAGATCGCAGGATCCGACAACCCCGGAGGTTGTTTCCCATGAAAAAATTAGAAGAGCAATACAGAATACTGGAATTTCCGGATTTCGGCGATGAACGCGGCAACCTGGTGGTCATCGAGGGAGAAAACCAGAATATTCCTTTCGTCATCAAAAGAGTTTTTTATATATACGGTTCCGACGCGGAGGTCATCCGCGGCAGACACGCTAACCGCAGAACGCAGTTTGTGCTGATCAATGTGGCCGGCAGAAGCAGAGTGCGCGTCACAAACGGTCAGGAAAGCGCTGTTGTGGAGCTGAACCGTCCCCGCATGGGACTTTATCTGGATACCATGGTGTGGAAAGACATGTACGACTTTTCTCCGGATTCCATCCTTCTGGTGCTGTGCTCAGAACACTACGACGGCAGCGAATATATCCGGGATTATGACGCATATATACAGGAGCTTAGCCGACAGTCTGAAACAGACTGAAATCCAATAAAAGCAGCCCGTCGGCGTATCCCCGTCATCCATGAGCTGCCATGAAAGGAACATCCTTCTGAAATGAGTAAAATTTCAATTGTCGTGCCGGTATATTATAATTCCGACACACTGATGCTGTTATATGAGGACATGAAAGCCAAAATTCTGCAAAAGCTGGGCGATTACGAGCTGGTGTTCGTGGACGACGGCTCCGGAGACAATTCCTGGGAGATCATGAACCGGATCCGGGAAATGGACGCCCATGTGCAGTGTGTAAAGCTGTCCCGCAACTTTGGAGAGCACGCCGCCCTTTTGGCGGGTCTGAATGTATGTACCGGAGACTGCGCAGTCACCAAGCAGGCAGATCTGCAGGAGGACAGCGAGATCATTCTGGAAATGTACGAGAGCTGGAAGCGGGGCAATAAGGTGGTGCTGGCTGTCCGGGAGGAACGGGATGAAAACCCCGTGAAGATTTTTTTTGCCAATCTGTACTACTCCATCGTGCGCAAAACCATCAACAAAAATATGCCCAAAGGCGGCTGCGACTGCTATCTGCTGGACCGCCAGGTCATCGGCGTGCTGCAGCTTTTAAACGAGAAAAATTCCTCTCTGACCCTGCAGGTGCTCTGGGCAGGCTTTCAGACCGACTACGTATATATTCACCGCAGAGACCGGGAAATCGGCAAATCCCGCTGGACCTTCTCCAAAAAATTCAAACTGGTGCTGGACTCCATGATGAGCTTTTCCTACTTCCCCATCCGGATGATGAGCATTGTGGGAATCATTTTCAATATTCTGGCTGTCATTTTGCTGATCAATGTTCTGGTGGAAAAATTTACTGTCGGGACTCCCATTGCGGGCTGGAGCTCCCTGATGTGCGTGGTGCTTATCTCCGCCGGCCTGATTTTGCTGATGCTGGGGATTCTGGGCGAATATGTATGGCGCGCCCTGGACGCGGCGCGGACCCGTCCGCCGTTTATTATCGATGAGATCAAAAAATCAGAAGGCTCCCGAGCCTGACAAGGTCCCGGGAGTCCTTTTTTATTTCTGTTTTCTGTATGTCCAGAACTTATTGACGCAAAAATTGATGGGGGTGGTGATCACCAGATTGATTCCCTCCGCCAAAAGCTCCGCCATGCGGGAGGCGTCTATGGCAAGGCCTCTGTCCGCAAGCCAGGGCGTAACGCCAACAACGGCAAGCAGCTCCAGAACCGGGCTCATAAACCGGGACAGCTTCACCACCTCCAGCCAGAACACTAAAAGCCCGGCGCCAAGAGCCATGGAAAAGCCATAGCTTACGTAGGTTTTGGCCAGCACCTTCCACCAGATTCTTCTTTCTCCATCTTCCGCCTGAAAGGCAAAACGGTTGCTCCATAAGTACGCGTTCAGGATACTGATCAGATTTCCCAGAATATTGGCGGCAAGATAGTGAACTCCGCAAAAAAGCAGAATCACATAGATGCCCTCGCAGACTACCACGTTGGAGACGCCGACCAAACAGAATTTCAGGAACTGTCCTATGTTTTTGGATTTTTCACTGCTGTCCGCCTGATGGCCCTTTTCACTGCTCATGCGTTCTCTCCAAAAGCCTCATGCCGGCACAATCTTCCCGGCTATGGCGCTGGCAGCCGCGGTTTTAGGCGAGGCCAGATAAATTTCCACCTTGTTGGTGCCCATGCGGCCCAGGAAATTCCGATTGTTGGTAGCCACGATCCTCTCGCCGTCTGTCAGGATTCCTCCCGCTCTGCCGCAGCACAGGCCGCAGGCCGGATGAGTGATCATGGCGCCCGCCTCCGCTAAAACCTGCAGAGTCCCATTGGCCGCCGCCTGCTGATAAATTTTGCGGCTGGCAGGAGTAACGATCAGCTTTACAAAAGGCGCCACCTTTTTGCCTTTTAAAATCTCCGCGGCCGCCATCAGATCCTCCAGGCGTCCGTTGGTGCAGGAGCCGATAAAGACCTGGTCAATGGCGATATCTTTCAACTCCCCGGCCGGGCAGATCTTATCCACCTGGGACGGACAGGCCAACACCGGCACAAAGTCCTCCGCCTGATATTCTATGGTCTGACAATAAACGGCGTCCTCATCCCCAAACAGACTCAACTCCTTCTCCGTCAGAGGGATCCGGCAATACTCCGCAGTCTTTTCATCGGCCCCAAACAGGGCGCACTTGGCTCCCGCCTCAATGGCCATATTGGCGATGGTCATGCGGCTGGCAACGGTCATATCCTCCACCGTGTCCCCCACAAATTCCAGCGCCTTATAGGTAGCGCCGTCCGCGCCCAGATCCCCGATCAATGTCAGAATGATATCCTTGCTGGTCACATTGGGCGCCAGCTTCCCTGTGATTTTTACCCGGATGGTCTCCGGCACTTTCACCCAGAGCTTCCCGGTCCCCAGAATGCTAGCCATTTCCGTATAACCGATTCCCGTGGAAAAAGCGCCCACACAACCGTAGGTGGTAGTATGACTGTCCGTACCGAACACCACATCTCCCGGCTTCACATATCCTGCCTCAGTCATCAGCTGATGGCAGATACCGTCGCTGCGGTGAATGTTTTTCATGTCATATTTTTCCACAAAAGCATTGCCAATCTGAAAATGTCTGGTGTCATCGGTCTGGCTGGCCGGCACCAGATGGTCGTAGATCAGCACCACCTTATCCGGATCCCAGAGCCTGGTAAAGCCCATCTCCTCAAATTTGGAAGCCACAAAGGGAATAAAAATATCATGAATCATGACCCTGTCCACGTTCAGAGTCACAATATTGCCCGCTCTCACGCTGTCCGCACCGATGTTGCGGGCAATCAGTTTTTCAATAAATGTCTGTGCCATACATATCTCCTCATTCTCATCCGTTCCGTCTTCTCATGACTTTGACCGCTCCGTCATCAGTCCAGCCCATTCAGCTTTCTCATGGCCTTCACCAGGCCGCCGGCGTTTAAGATATCCAGCAGATTGTCCGGCAACGCCTCGATGGGGTATTGCTTTCCCTGATGCTCCAGATACTGGTTGGTATACACTGTCAGAGAATCCCCCTCTTTCACTGCCTCCTGAATCTGATCATTTTCAATCAGCAACAGACCATTATTAATGGAATTTCTGAAAAAAATTCTGGCAAAGCTTTTGGCGATGACACAGGAAACTCCCAGCGCCTTAATGATTTCCGGTGCCTGCTCTCTGGAAGAGCCGCAGCCAAAGTTTTTGCCTGCCACGATGATATCGCCGGGCTGAATCAGTCCGGGCAGCTCCGGGCGCAGAGGGTAGAAGCCGTAGGGCTTCATGTCCTCCACCGTCTTTAAGGCCAGATATTCTGTTGGTATGATAATGTCAGTGTCGATGTCGTCTCCAAGCATCCACACAGTTCCCGTAAATTGAGTCATTTTTGATTTTCTCCGGTTTCCCCACAAATGTGATTTTTATAATCTGTCCGCTGTCGTGATGCATCCGGCTACCGCGCTGGCAGCTACCGTGGCGGCGCTGGCCAGGTATACAAAGCTGTCAGGATGCCCGGCCCGGCCTTTAAAATTCCGGGTGCCGGTGCTGATCAGCACTTCCTTTTCCCCAATGACGCCCTGACAGCTGCCCCAGCAGACGCTACAGTTGGCGTTCATGGCAATGGCGCCGGCCTCCATGAAAATATCCATCAGACCCTCTTTTAATGCCTGCTGATACACGGTGTTGCTGGCGGGCACAATCAGGAAACGCACCAGGGGATGAACCTTTCTTCCTCTCAGAATATCGGCCACCACCCGCAGATCCTCAATCCGCCCGTTATTGCAGGAGCCGGCAAAGGCCTCGTCGATCTTCACGCCCAGGCACTCCACGGCGGGTACCACATTGTCCACAAAGTGAGGTTTCGCTACGATGGGCTCGATACTGCCCAGATCAATGTCATAGACCTGCGCATACTGCGCGTCCTCATCGCTTGAAAACACATGCTTCGGCTCCCTGCCATGTTCCTTTAAATATGCATAAGCCACCTCGTCAACCTCCATCAGGGCAGTCTTGGCTCCCGCCTCCACGCACAGGTTGCAGATGCAGATCCGGTCAGACATATTCAGGGTTTTCAGTCCCTCTCCGCCAAACTCCATGGCCTTGTAATTGGCGCCGTTGGCGCCGATCTGTCCGATGATGGTCAGAATCAGGTCTCTGGCGTATACGCCTTCTCTCAGCTTTCCCGTCAGGTTAAATTTCAGCGTCTCCGGCACCAGCACCCAGGACTTGCCGGTGACCATGGCGTAGAGATAATCCGTACAGCCC
>JAJQGR010000026.1 GCA_021200345.1 Lachnospiraceae bacterium
CCAAACAGGTCCCAGCGGTCCGTCAACCTCTGCCCAGCCGTTGCCGCAGCCAAACCCGGGCGGAATGATATCGAATGTACCCATGTAATCGCCGATCATCTCAAGGCCATAGGTATCGTCCACGCCGTTGCCATCCGGATCACCATAGGTGAAAGCGTACATCAGCTCATAAACATCATCATAGGTTGCGTTCTCAGGGAGAACCACGTCAAGCTTTTCAGCCCAGTCTGTACGATAGGACAGGCCGGAACGGCCCAGGACACGGGATTTGGGAACAGCGATCAGAGCGCCGTCCACTTCCAGGTTGGCGGCTACGCTTGTGGACATCTGAGACAGATTGGGATACTTCTCCTCATCCCAGATGTAATCGTTTAAGTCTACAAAAGCGCCATTCTTCGCGGCGGATACCACGTCGCCGGTGACAGTGCCGGACCAGGACATGATCATGGGCATGGAAGCCGGAGTCGCCATGTACAGAGAGTTCTTCTCTGTCAGTGCGTCCGCTGCCACCCAGGTCAGCTCCAGATCATAGCCTACATAATCCTCGACGTCCTGCATGATCTCTTCCGCGTAATCTCCCACGTTATTGTTGCCGGCGTTGTTATCCACCACCGACCAGGTAACCGAGGTAACCTCGGAGCTGTCGCCGCTGGTGCTGGAGCCGCAGGCAGCGGTGCTTACCACCATGGCCCCGGCCAGGGACAGGGTCAGCACACGCTTGAACATTTTGCTTTTCATATGTTTCCTCCTTTATGAAAATAAATATGTGAATTCACAGGAGGTTCCTGTTGGAGCCTCCTGAGTATTCTTGAACATCACACAGCCGGGCTGTGTCTGTCGGAAGCCTCATCAGCCCTTGACCGCGCCTACCATTACGCCCTGGGTGAAATACTTCTGCACGAAGGGGTAAACAATCAGGATCGGGACGGTGGCGATCACGGTGCAGGCCATCTTCACAGCCTTATCCGGAGGCGTACCGTTGATATCATACTCTGTCACAGTATCCGCGATGGTAGAGCTCTGCAGGATGATAGCACGCAGCTGGATCTGGATGGGATACTTCTTGGAATCCTCCAGATAGATCATTGCGTTGAAGTAGTCATTCCAAAAGCCCACGCCGTAGAACAGGGAAATGGAAGCGATCACCGGTTTGGACAGCGGCAGTGCGACCTTGTAGAAAATCTGAAAGTCATTGGCGCCGTCCATGTAGGAAGCCTCATCCAGCTCCACGGGCAGTCCCTGGAAGAAGTTCTTGATGATGATCATATTGAACGGGCTGATGGCTCCGATCAGGATCAGCGCCCACCAGCTGTCGCGCAGACCGTAGGCGGTCACACACAGATAGGTGGGGATCATGCCGCCGGAAAACAGCATGGTAAAGATCACCAGGTTCATGATCCAGTTGCGGCCTCTGAAATGCTTCTTGCTCAGAGGATAGGCAAAGGACATGGAGAACAGCATACAGGTCACGGTGCCCAGAAGGGTCAGACAGATGGAGTTACGCAGTCCTCTTAAAATATTGGCTGTCTGGATCGCGTACTTATATGCATTCAAAGACCATACGGTCGGAATGATGAAGAACGCTTTCTCTGTCAGTTCCTTCTCTGTTGCGAAAGAACCGGCCACCACATACAGGAAAGGAAGCACGGTGCACAGAGCAATCAGGCCAAGGCCCACATAAATGATAACATCCACGATACGGTCGCCAGTGCTCTTTCTGACTTTCATGCCGCTTTTGGATTTTACTTCTTTTGCCATGTCGCCACCTCCTTAATACAGTCCGCTCTCGCCGCATGCCTTGGCGATACGGTCAGAACCCAGAACCATGATCATACCGACAATCGACTTGAACATACCGGCGGCTGTGGAGTAGGAGTACATACCCTGGGTAATACCTTTGGTGTAGATATATGTATCAAAGGTCTCAGCTCTGGAAACGTTTAAGTCGTTTCTCATCAGGAAGATCTGCTCATAGCCTGTGCTTAAGACGCTGCCCACACGCATGATCAGCATCATGATGATGGTGCTGCGGATGGCGGGGAGAGTGATGTGCCACATCAGGTTCCAGCGGCCGGCGCCGTCCACTCTGGCTGCCTCATACTGCTCCTGATCCGTGCCGGAAAGAGCCGCCAGGAAAACAATGGTGCCGTAACCGGTCTCACGCCAGATATCCTGGCCTACGATCAGGCCCCAGAAAGTCTTGGAATTGGACAGAATATTGAATGTATGTCCGGTCACCATGGCGTACAGCTGATTGATAATACCATCGGTAGAGTTAAACAGCTGGAAGGTCAGGGATGCCACGATAACCCAGGATACAAAGTGGGGGATGTAAACCAGCGTCTGAACCACCCTCTTGTAGCCATTGTGCTTCACCTCATTCATAAAGAGGGACAGGATAATGGGCATCGGGAAATACAGAACCAGCTGCAGCAAACTGATGCCCAGCGTGTTGGTCAGCAGCATTCCGAAATCGCCGTTGGAGAAGAACTTCTGGAACTGATACAGTCCCACCCAGGGGCTGCCCCAGATGCCCTTAAAGGGGGAGTAGTCCTTGAATGCGATCACCAGACCGCCCATGGGGATGTAACGGAACATGATGAAATAGATCGCGCCCGGAAGAAGCAGCAGATACAACCAGATATGCTGCTTCATGTAAGCCAGCGTGCTCATCTTCTGGACGCGCATCATCCGACCGTCTGGCATCTGCATCATCCCGTTTTTGATTTTTGGTTTCTTTTCTTTCGCCATAGGAAAAACCACCTTTCTGACAAATTTTTGCTGCCGCGGCAGACATTTTATGGTGCAAGTTTACTACCATCCCGGGAATAAAGTATATAATCATCTTATTTTTTGTGAACTTTTCCCGAAATTTTTGTGTACTTTTCCCGTGTTCAGACTCCGTTTCCGGACAGGTCCTCCCGCGCGGAAAGCCATCCCCCTCCCGGATTTCCTTCCCGGGAAGAAAATGGCTTTTTTATATTCTTTATAAAATTTTTTATAGATTTGAACTGATTATAACGCCGAAATTAGGCAATGTCAATAGAGTTTTCGGAATTTTCCAGGAGTAACCCCTGTAGATTTGCTGAAAAAACGGATAAAATTCTGTGCGTTATTGTAACCCAGTTCTGTGGCGATATCCGCCACTGTCAGGTTGGTCTGGGATAACAGCCGTTTGGCCTCCTCCAGCTTATATTCCTCCACATAGTCGCTGAAATTCTTACTCTCCTCCATCTTGAGCACTTTCCAGATGTAAGTGGGATGAACCCCCAGCGCGTCGGCGCATTCGGTCATGGTAATATTGCCCTTGTGATCCCGGATCATCTTTTCCACCTTTTCCAGCATACTGTAGGAATCATCTTCCAGAAGCCGTAAGCGCTCACTGATCACCGGGTCAATGATCTTCCATTTAATATAGTGGCGCACCCGGTTCTGTTCCGGAGCCTCAATCAGCTCACTGTATACCCGCCGCAGTCCCTCCGGATAGATTTTCTCAATATTGACTCTGGCTTCCACCGCCTCCACCAAGATCGCGTTGGCAAAACGGATCAGATACAGCGTGGTCTCATCCTGAGAAATGCTGTTGTCTCCCAGGAAATGAGTAAATTCATCCGTAATCCGATAGCACTGCTCCTTATCCAGGGCCCTGACCGCCGTTCGCATTTCCTTTTCAAAGGAAGAATCATACAGGCTTCTGCCCACGGTCACACCCGGCAGATAAAAGTAGCAGCTGTCCGCCTTCTGATCCTCCCTGGCGCTCTCCCCTTTTTCTCCCAGAGTCAGCGCGTGAATGCTCTCCCGATAGGCCACATAGCTGTGCCGGTACTCTGTGTGGGTAGCGGATACCCCCATCAATATGCCGAAGCCAAAATTCTCTCTGGCATACTCCCGCATCTTCCCGTAAAAGGAAAGGATCCTGTGCAACAGCTCATCCTCGCTCTCTCCGTCAAAGAAACAGAAAATGGCGCAGGCGTTGTACATGGGAGGAATCCATGTCATCTCCCTGAGAGACACCGGCATTTCCTCCACCATTTTCAGACAGATGGCGTCCTCGCTGTTGTCCGTCAGCTTATCCGTTTCGCTCTCTGTGCTCAGATCCAGCACAATAACCGCCGTGGCGAAGCGCTTCCACTCTGTCAGACCCATGCCATCCAGACTTTCCCGCCATTCATCCTCAGAGGTAATCTCTCCCCTCATCAGTCGAAAGCCAAACAGCTCTTTTACCCTGCCGCTCTGCTGACGGATCACGTCCTGTAACGCCACCTTGTCATTTTTTAAATCGGAAAAGCTGGAGGCCACAAAGTCCAGCTCGTTTTTCTGTTCAATGGAATCTCCGCCGGAGATATCCTCCACCAGCTTCCCCACCGGACGGTAGATCAGGGAGGAGGTGATCAGATAACCGCATACAGTCAGAATAATCAGACTGGTGATCAGCAGCAGGAGGTAGCCTGCTCCTGAGGTTGTCCCGGCACTGATATCGTAAAGGATATAATATTCCCAGCCCAGAATAACGGAGGTTGTTTCCGACACCATGTAGGATGTGTCACCCACCGCAATGCTCTGCGCCAGGCCGGTCTCCATCCCGGCCCGGGAAAGCTGTATCTCATAAACGCTTTCCGCCGCCCTGCTGTCCGCCGCGTAGACCAGATTTCCATTCTGATCCAGCACCACCACTGTCTCCGCTTCTGTCACCCACTGGGAAAGCCAGCTTTGCCATTCTGTCATATTCACATTCACCATCAGCATGGCGTAGACATTGGATGTGGCGTTGGGAAGCTTCAGCACCAGATTCAAGCCGCTTGTCTCCACAGTGCGGTACCAGCTTTTATCATCCGTCTCCAGAGCCTGTGATTCCCCGTCATACAGCCAGTAATTTTTGTCTATGAGATCATTTTTTTCCTCAAATAACTCATAGAGCAGCTCCGGATTGAGTACCTCGTCCACAGTGTACATTCCCTTGCCGCACAGCACCCAGCCCGTTCGAAAATTGACAAAAGTAAAACCGCTGATATAATCCGAGAACAGGTTGGGACTTCTGAAGGCTTCCATGGCGGCATGATAATGACTGTAATCCGCGTAGGTAATCTGATTTTCCAGCACATACTGAATCTCTGTGCCGGTGACCTCGTTCAGGTAGTAATTCTTCAGATTCATCAGGCGTTCATCCACCAAAGATACCGCGCTGGCCGCGTCTGTTGCCGCCTCCTTGGCCACATTCTCCCGGATTTCACTCCTGTAATTTAAAAAAGCGTAGGCTGCAAAGGTAATATCCAGCGCCGCAACCAGCGCCAGAATGCACAGTCCTACGATTCCCCTGTATGAATATTTCCCGTTTTTTTCTCTTTTTTTCTCTGACATAAAATAAAACAATCCCGTTTTCCGTATTTTCATTGTAATACAAAAGAGCGTCCGATTCAACTCAGTATTTGTCAAATACAGATTGGTTTTGACCATTATAACAGCAAGGATGTAATTTTTCCAGTACAGATGTGATTTTAATATTCAAA
>JAJQGR010000175.1:0-3354 GCA_021200345.1 Lachnospiraceae bacterium
AAAAGAAAAGGAGAATCGTGTGAAGAATGAATTGAATACAGACAATCACTCCAGGCTCAGGATTATACCGCTTGGCGGCCTGGAGCAGATCGGCATGAACATTACTGCCTTTGAGTACGAAGACAGTATTGTTGTGGTGGATTGCGGTCTGGCTTTCCCGGCGGATGATATGCTGGGTATTGATCTGGTCATCCCGGATGTGACCTATCTGAAGGATAACTTTGAGAAAGTGAAGGGCTTTGTGATTACCCATGGACATGAGGATCACATTGGCGCTCTGCCCTATATTCTGAAGGACATGAATGTACCGGTCTATGCTACCCGCCTGACCATGGGCATTATTGAAAACAAACTGACAGAGCATGACCTGATGGATGTTACCAAAAGGTTTATTGTCAAATTCGGACAGACCATTACTCTGGGAAAATTCCAGGTGGAGTTCATCAAAACAAATCACAGCATTGTGGATGCGGCGGCTCTGGCCATTTACTCGCCGGCGGGGATTGTGGTCCATACGGGAGATTTTAAGGTAGACTATACTCCCGTGTTTGGGGATTCCATTGATCTGGCCCGTTTTGCGGAGCTTGGCAGGAAAGGCGTGCTGGCACTGATGCCGGATTCCACGAATGCGGAGAGACCGGGTTTTTCACCTTCGGAGAGGACGCTGAGTCATACCTTTGAAACCATTTTCGAGGAGCATCCGAGAAACCGCATCATTGTGGCGACCTTTGCTTCCAATGTGGACCGGGTGCAGCAGGTGATTAACACGGCAGGGAAATATGGCCGCAAGGTGGTGGTGGAAGGCCGCAGCATGGTCAATATTATCGATACCGCCGCCAAATTAAACTGTCTGAATGTGCCGGACAATACGCTGATTGATGTGGATATGCTCAAATCTTTCCCGGATGAGAAGACAGTGATTATTACCACAGGTTCTCAGGGAGAGAGCATGGCGGCCTTATCCCGCATGGCCAGCGGCATGCATAAAAAGATTTCCATTGGCCCCGGGGATACCATTGTATTTTCCTCTAATCCCATTCCGGGCAATGAGAAAGCGGTGACCAAGGTGGTCAACGAGCTGCTGCAGAAAGGAGCGGAAGTAATTACCCAGGACGCCCATGTATCCGGACACGCCTGTCAGGAAGAGCTGAAGCTGATCTATACCCTGGTGAAGCCGAAATACGTGATTCCGGCCCATGGTGAATACAAGCATCTTGTGGCGCAGAAAAAAATCGCGTTAAATCTCGGCATTCCAAAAGAAAACATTTTCATTTTACAGTCCGGCGATGTGATTGAGCTGGATGAAAAAAGCGCCCGGATGACCGGAAAGGTGCCGGCCGGCGGTATTCTGGTGGACGGCCTTGGCGTAGGCGACGTGGGTAATGTGGTATTGAGAGACAGGCAGCGCCTGGCGGAGGATGGCATTCTGATTGTGGTGCTGGCTCTGGACAGTGATAATCTGACAGTGGTGTCAGGTCCGGATATTGTCTCCAGGGGCTTTGTGTATGTACGGGAATCAGAATCTCTGATTGATGAGGCCTGCGGCATTGTGGAGGTGTCTGTCAATAAATGCCTGGAAAAGGGAATCACTGACTGGGGCAGACTCAAGGGCAGCATTCGGGATGATTTGAGCGATTTTATCTGGGATAAAACCAACCGGCGTCCCATGATCCTGCCTATCATTATGGAGGTGTAACACCCGGGATGTTACACCGGATCTATAGTACACAGGAGACAACTCATGGAAACCGAAGTGTTAAAAGAGACGGATGTGTTGATCCACAGGATCGTTTCATCTGATATTTATAAGGAGTACAGAGAAAGCCTGGAGAAGGTGGCTCAGTATCCGGAGCTGAAAGAGAAACTGGATCGGTTCCGCACAAGAAATTATGAAGTACAGGTCAGTATGGAGGAGGGAAGCACCTTTGAAAGCCTGGACGATCTGGACCGGGAGAAGCGCCAGCTGACGCAGAATCCTCTTCTGGCTGAGTTTCTGGCGGCGGAACTGGCACTTTGCCGTATGATGCAGGAGGTCATGGACAGGCTGGTGGCAAGCCTGGATTTTGAGTGACCTGCGAGGAGAAAAAGCATGGAAGATGTAAAAGAGGTAGTCCTGTCGGTTCTGCGCACGGCTGTGAAAGCCATGCTGGCTGTCCTGGTGGTGGTGATTATTTATCGCGGCGCGCTGATAGGCTATGAGGTAGGATATCGGGTATTTTCCGAGCAGCCTGTGAGCACAGGCGAGGGAAGAGATATTACAGTGACCATTTCGGAAGGCATGGACAGCAGTGAGATCGCTGATCTGCTGGAGGAGGAGGGCGTGATTCGCTCCGCACTGATCTTCAAGCTGCAAAACAGGTTATCCAGCTACAAAAAGACCATGAAAGCCGGGACCTATACCCTGAACACTTCCATGACCAATGATGAAATTATGGAGGCGCTTTCGGCGGGCTCCGATGGAGAATAACTCATGATCATTGATGAGAGAATGATTGCCTTTATCCAGTCTCTGGATAGGGGCAATAGTCTTTTTCTGACAAAATTGGGGGAGGAAGCGCTGGACGGCGGTGTGCCGATTATCCGGCCCGCTGCGCAGAGTCTGCTGCGTTTTCTGCTGGTGCTTACAAAGCCCCGGAATATTCT
Organism: Lachnospiraceae bacterium; assembly: GCA_021200345.1. Classification (GTDB taxonomy): domain Bacteria; phylum Bacillota; class Clostridia; order Lachnospirales; family Lachnospiraceae; genus RGIG6307. The sequence goes on from JAJQGR010000175.1 coordinate 2,644, forward strand.
GGAGGTTGGAACGGCTGTGGGTTTTTCCGCGATTTTAATGGCGGAAAATACCGCTGCTGATTGTCAGATCACCACCATAGAAAAGGAGAAGAAGCGGTTTTCGCAGGCTGAAAAGAACTTTGCGGACAGCGGTTATGGGGGAAGAATCAGACTGCTTGAGGGGGACGCGGCGGATATTCTGCCGCTTCTGACAGAGGAATATGACCTGATTTTCATGGATGCGGCTAAAGGTCAGTACATTCACTTCCTGGCCCAGGCTAAGCGCCTGCTGAGTGCGGGAGGATTATTGATTTCTGACAATGTGCTGCAGGATGGGGAAATTCTGGAATCCAGGTTTGCGGTGGAGCGCCGCAATCGAACCATCCACAGCAGGATGCGGGAGTATCTGTTTGCCCTGACACATGATGAGGAACTGGAGACGGTGCTTCTCCTGGTGGGAGACGGGATGACGCTGAGCGTAAAAAAGGAGAGAAATTGAATCATACAGAATGGAATCAAAAGAGAAAACCGGAGCTGCTTTCGCCTGCGGGGGATCTGGAAACCCTGAAGGTAGCGGTGATCTATGGAGCGGACGCGGTTTATATCGGCGGGGAGGCTTTCGGCCTGCGCGCCAAAGCCCATAATTTTTCCAAAGAAGAGATGAGGCAGGGAATTGACTTTGCCCATGAGCACGGCGTGAAAGTTTATGTGACAGCCAATATTCTCGCCCAT
>JAJQGR010000175.1:3364-5492 GCA_021200345.1 Lachnospiraceae bacterium
TAATCGGGATCTGGAGGCGGCGGAGGCCTATTTTCAGGAATTGAAAGAGATAAAGCCGGACGCTCTGATTATTTCCGATCCGGGAATGTTTACCATAGCGCGAAAGGTCTGCCCGGAAATCGAAATTCATATTTCTACCCAGGCCAACAATACCAACTATCAGACCTGCCTTTTCTGGCATGAGCTGGGGGCGAAGCGGGTGGTCTGCGCCAGAGAGCTGTCTCTGGGGGAAATCGCGGAGATCCGGGCGCATATTCCCCAGGAGATGGAGATCGAAGCCTTTGTTCATGGCGCCATGTGCATTTCCTACTCCGGCCGCTGCCTTTTGTCCGCTTTTCTGACGGGCAGAGACGCCAATCAGGGGGAGTGTACCCATCCCTGCCGCTGGAATTATGCTCTGATGGAAGAAAAGCGCCCGGGAGAATATTTCCCGGTGGAAGAAAATGAGAGGGGAACCTATCTTTTCAATTCCAGAGATCTGTGCATGATCGGACATATTCCCGAATTATGCGGGGCGGGAATTGATTCCTTCAAGATTGAGGGACGCATGAAGACGGTTCTGTATGTGGCCACGGTGACCAGAGCCTACCGCCGGGCGCTGGATGATTATTTCGCCGATCCGGCATTGTATGAGAAAAACAGGGAATGGTATCAGGAGGAAGTGGAAAAATGCACCCATCGTCCCTATGCCACCGGGTTTTTCTTTGGCAAGCCGGGCGCTGAGATACAGATTTATGAAAGCAGCACCTATGTGAATGACTGTGTCTATCTTGGGACAGTTCAGGAAGTCACTGGAGGCATGGCTCGCATCACACAGAAAAATAAATTCTGCGTGGGGGATGCCATCCAGGTGATCAAACCGGATGGAAGAAACATCTCTGTGAAGGTGAGCGCCATGTATGATGAGACCATGGAACCGGTGGAGAGCTGTCCCCATTCCCGTCAGACAATCTGGCTGAAGCTGTCTCAGGAGCCGGAGCAATATGATATCCTGAGGACAATTCCTGAAACGCTGTCATGTTAACCTCTGTTTGGACAGCTTAAAAATGGTTAAGGTGTCAAAAGTGGTTCACGGATTGTTCCGCGCTTCGCGCTCCCACAATCCTACAGGACCAAAAATGGATTTTCCGGTTGACATTTCCATAACTGCATGGTAGAGTAGAGACAATAAAAAGACATGTCTTTATTAAAGAATGAGACATGTATATATGGGGGAGCGATCAGATGGCGAAAGTTTCAAGGGAACAAAGCGAAGAAATGAAGCGGAGGATTATGAACGCCGCCGCAAAGAGTATTCTGGAAAAGGGATTTACCAATACAACCGTCAGGAGCATCACATCGAAACTGGGGATCAGCATCGGTACCTTTAACAGCCATTTCCGCACGAAAGAGGATGTACTGTGCGAGCTGATCGCCTTTGTCCTGGACCAGCAGTTTTCCATTTCCGAGAAGTTGCTTGCGGGCAAAACGGACGACAAGCTCCTTCTGTACGCGGCGGAGACGGTGCTGCAGCTTCATATTGTGGAAATGGACGAGAACCTCAGGGATGTATACAGCGCTGCCTACTCTCTGCCGAAAACCTCGGCATTGATCCAGCAGAAGGTCACGATCAAAATAGAAAGCATTTTCCGGGAGTATCTGCCCGGGCTGGAGACAAAGGATTTTTACATTCTGGAAATCGCAACGGGCGGCATTATGCGGGGCTTTATGACAGTGCCCTGCAGCATGTGGTTTACGATGGAGCAAAAGACAGAGGCTTTTTTAAAAAACGCTTTTCGCCTGTATGACGTGCCACCGGAGAAAATTCAGGAGGCTGTCGTCTTTGTAAAACAGTTTGATTTTGAGAAGGTTGCGAAGGAGACCCTTTCCGGGATCCTGCAATATCTTGACGCGGATGAGAAATAAAAAATGGATTACCGCCTTTTGGGGCATGTAAGGAGGGATCGGATCATGATAAACAGGAAACGAAAGGATCACAAAAAGAATAACAAAGAGGGAAAACCGTATCGCAGTACATTTATTCTTTCTCTGCTGGCGCTTCTGTGTCTGGTCTGGACGATGCCGCTTATGGGATGTGTGTGGGATGATGACCAGGGGAATGAGTGGGTCTCCGGGTACTATGACTGTT
>JAJQGR010000339.1 GCA_021200345.1 Lachnospiraceae bacterium
GCTTTATGCGGCCTGCAAGGTATTTTCCTTTTATTTAACTGTCAAACTCCCGTGTTCATAATTTGTTCATGATTGTACTGTATAGTATCAACATATCAGGAGAAAACCTCCGATTATCAAATTCAGAAATCAGATATATTTTTTCATAATAAAGCCCGGGCGCCAGCGCCCGGGCACTCCTCATTTTAAAGACAATTTCAGAAAATGTGAAACGGCAAAACGGAAGAAGCTTATCGCCTCTTCCGTTTTGTCGTCCGGTCTGGCAGTCAAAGCTGCCCGGCCGAACGAGAACGATTGTTCTTAAGGGAGTAAAAAGTGGTATATTTATTCTACATCCTGCAGAGCGGCGAAGCCCTCCTCGCCGGTGCGGACTTTGACAACATTATCCAGACTGTACACAAAGATCTTACCGTCGCCGATATGTCCGGTATACAGAGCTTTCTTGGCGGTTTCAACCACATGATCCACAGAGATCTTGGAGATCACCACCTCCACCTTGATCTTGGGAAGCAGAGTCGCGTCCAGTTCCACGCCGCGGTACTTCTCGCCTGCGCCCTTCTGGATACCGCATCCCATGACGTTGGTCACAGTCATGCCGGTAACCCCCAGCTCGTTCAACGCCTTCCTCAGAGCGTCGTAACGGCTCATCTTTGCGATAATGACTACCTTGTGGATGCCGCTGTTCGATACGGACGGCACCTCCACCACAGGAACAGCCGCGTTCTTTTTCCCCTCAGAGGCGGTGGCGTAGTCACTGGAGCCCAGATCTGTATTCTCATTCACATCCATCACACCGCCGGTCACATCCATAATGGAGAAGCCTGCGTAAGCGCTGGGAAGTCCGTGCTCGGTGGCGTCAAGGCCGGTAATTTCTTCTTCCTCGGAAACACGCAGACCGATCAGCGCCTTAATCACCATAAATGCGATGGTAATCGTCACAACTGTCCAGGCCGCTACAGTCACAAAGCCAGTGAGCTGAATGCCCAGAAGCTTGAATCCGCCGCCATAGAACAGACCGACCAGTTCGTTCCCATTGGCATCCGCGATGCTGTATCCCGGAGCGGTATTGGTGGCAAAGAGGCCTACCGCGATGGTGCCCCAGATACCATTGAAGCAGTGAACCGCCACCGCGCCTACAGGGTCATCAATTCTTAACACATTATCCAGGAACCATACGCCGAATACCACCAGCAATCCGGCCACAGCGCCGATACAGATCGCGCCGAAGCAGTCCGTCACGTCGCAGGGGGCGGTGATGGCTACCAGGCCAGCCAGAGAAGCGTTCAGACACATGGATACATCCGGCTTGCCATATTTTACCCAGGTAAAGATCATGCAGACCACAGTGGCAACCGCAGGAGCTACCGTGGTGGTCAAAAACACGCTTCCCAGCTGCTCCACGGAGGTGCAGGCCGCGCCGTTAAATCCGTACCAGCCAAGCCACAGGATAAACACGCCCAGGCAGCCGATGGGAAGGTTATGTCCGGGAAAAGCGTTCACCTTCGTGATTTTTCCATCCTTATCCTTTACAAACTTGCCAATTCTGGGGCCAAGGATTTTGGCGCCCACCAAAGCGGAGATGCCGCCGACCATGTGGATGGCGCAGGAACCGGCAAAATCATGGAACCCAATCTGAGAAAGCCAGCCGCCGCCCCAGATCCAGTGCGCCTCGATGGGGTAAATCAGCGCGGAAATCACCGCGGAATAGATACAGTAGGATAAAAACTTGGTTCTCTCAGCCATGGCGCCGGATACAATGGTCGCCGTGGTAGCGCAGAACACCAGGTTAAACACAAAATTGGACCAGTCAAAATCCGCGTATGCTGTAAAGATATCAAAGCCCGGTTTTCCGATAAAGCCCATCCAGTCCTCGCCAAGCAGCAGGCCGAAACCGATCAGAATGAACATCACTGTACCGATACAGAAATCCATCAGGTTCTTCATCAGGATATTGCCGGTATTCTTGGCTCTGGTAAAGCCGGCCTCCACCATGGCAAAGCCCGCCTGCATCCAGAACACCAGAGCCGCGCCGATCAGGAACCATACACCGAATAGCTGTCCGCTGACATATTCCATAATCTCAGTTGTCATAATAAGTCCTCCTCCACTTGTAAAAATCATCCCCGTCTGTTGGCAATGCTTTTACAATAAAAAATGATGCAATCGGGCATTCTCCTCATCTATGCCTCTTTGCATCATCTCATTTTGAGCTGACAGCCATCCGTGCCGTCAACTCCGATATATTTTTTCAAGATCCGCGGAAAAAAACAAAAGCACCGTGGATAACCCAACAGCGCCATTGCTTTATGCGATAAAATATACCACCGTTTTTTTTCAGTGTCAACGCGAAAAATTTATGGTTTTTTTATAATTTCAGAAATAATTTATATCCATTTTGCACAAGAAATTCTATTTTTCCCTGTTCAATTCCTGAATAGCCTCATTGATCGTTTCCATCCTGCCATCCAGATCGGCCACCATCTTGGAGCAGGTCAGCAGCTCCTCGCGAAAATCCTCAGGAACAGTCCCCTCAAATTTGTATTTGATCTTATGCTCCAGCGAAGCCCAGAAATCCATGGCCACGGTTCTGATCTGAATTTCCACCTTGGTCCGCACCGTTTTCTCCGTCAGGTAGACGGGAATGGTGATAATCATGTGGTAGCTGCGGTAGCCGCTCTGTTTGGGATAACGGATATAATCCTTGACAGAGATTACATTGATATCTTTCTGCTGCGCGATAATCTTGGCCAGCTCATAGATATCGGAGGTAAAGGAGCAGATCAGGCGAATGCCCGCGATGTCATTGACCTGATCCACCATATTGGAAATGGTGGGTTCACTGCCATAGCGGTTCAGCTTGCGCACAATGCTCTCAGGCGTCTTGATCCTGGATTTAATATGTTCGATAGGATTGTACTGATGAACGTGCTGAAATTCGTCATTGAGGATTTCCATTTTGGTCTCCACCTGTTTTAAGGCGGAACGATAGATGAGGATGACCTCCTGCCAGCTCTCTATATCATAGTTTTTGATCGAATTTTCTTCCATTCCTGCTTTCCTCGTGTTATACTATGGCTATGTTTCGAATTTGGTTTAAAATTATTGCTGACAATCACATTATCAAAGACGCAGTCATTGAAGATGCTTCAGATGAAACGCGCACGCACAAAATCTTCCGCGCCCTGGAGGAGGTCTGCTCTCAGTTTGACTTAGGGCAGCCGGTATGGCTTGACGCTACTGTCAGGGACTTTCAGAGACACTCCAAAGCGCGGTTTTATCAGGATCATTTCATTGAACACATTGACTTTGATTATATGGAGATTCAGGTCATCGAGGAATAGCTCAGTCCTCGTAGCCGTTCGGATTTAAGCTCTGCCATCTCCAGGAATCCTCGCACATCTCCAAAATCCCGTACTGCGCTTCCCAGCCCAGTTCTTCTTTCGCTTTCGCCGCATCCGCGTAGCAGACCGCGATATCCCCGGCCCTGCGGGGCGTAATGGAATAGGGGATTTTCACACCGGTGGCTTTTTCAAAATTTTTCACCACATCCAGTACGCTGTACCCCACGCCGGTACCCAGATTGTAAATCTTCAGACCGGCCTTCTCCTCGATTTTTTTCAACGCTTTCACATGTCCCAGCGCCAGATCCACCACATGAATGTAATCTCTCACACCTGTGCCGTCCGGAGTGTCATAATCGTTACCGAACACACCCAGCTCAGCGCGCTTACCCACAGCCACCTGGGTGATATAAGGCATCAGATTATTGGGGATTCCGTTGGGATTCTCACCGATCATACCACTCTTATGGGCTCCGATAGGATTAAAATAACGCAGCAGAATCACGTTCCACTCAGGATCCGCTTTCTGCATATCCGTCAAAATCTGCTCCAGCATGGACTTGGTCCAGCCGTAAGGGTTGGTGCAGCTTCCCTTTGGGCACTCCTCTGTAATTGGAATCACTGCCGGATCCCCATATACAGTGGCAGAGGAGGAGAAAATGATATTTTTGCAGTTGTGCTTTCTCATCACATCCACCAGAGTGAGCGTCCCGGAAATATTATTATGATAATACTCCCAGGGCTTTGCCACGCTCTCACCCACTGCTTTCAGACCCGCGAAATGGATGCAGCAGGTGATTTCCTCCTTTGTGAAAATCTCCTCCAGTGCGTCCCGGTCCAGAATGTCCGCCTGATAAAAGGGCACCGGCTTTCCGGTAATCGCCTCCACCCTCTTCAGCGATTTTTCGCTGGAATTGCACAAATTGTCGACGACCACTACATCGTAGCCCGCGTTCTGTAGCTCCACCACAGTATGGCTTCCGATGAATCCGGCTCCTCCTGTCACCAAAATTGCCATGATCTCTTCCTCCTCTTATATTCTCAAATATTTTTATAGTTCAATTCCGTTCTCCCGGCACAGCCTGCGGGCGCTTTCCACGCTGTCCACACCGGTTTTATTTTTGATCGGCGCGAATTCTCTCTCCCTCACCACCTCAAAGGGCAGACAGGTATCCAGCTGATGAATCATATCCAGCACCAGCTCCTCATACTTGTATCCGTTGGGGCTTACCGGGTTCACATGCTGCCCGTTTTCATCAATGTGAGGGATTTTTTTCTCCACCACATGACAGGGCATTTTCCCGTGGAACAAAGTTTCCAGCGCGTGAATATTGAAAAGGTAATTCAGGATTACACCAAAATTATAGGCAGGCTCTCCTTTTTCATTCTTCACGCTGACCATTTCATCCGTCAGTTCATAGTACTCCACTATACTGGGTCTGCCATCCTCCAGGCAGACCACGCCTACGCCCTCTCGTGGCGCGTTCTTCCTGACTACCTTGGCTCCCACGCTCACACCCGCGTCCAGAGTTGCCCCCGCAAACACAGGATCAGCGATTCTCTGCAGTACATTATCCACTGAAAAAACATTCAGCCACTCAATCCCCTGTTTATGGGCAAAATCAACCAGCCCCGCCTCCTGCATACTGGTAAACCAGCCTCCGTTTCCGTTGGGGGAGGTACTTATTTTGTACTTCTCCTCCATATATACATGGCCGTCATAATCCGAAGCCGGCGCCATCTTCTGCATGAAAAAGTGGACGTATTCCTCCGGATAGCCAAAATACTCCTTTTCTTTCAAAAAGGCTCTGGTCACCCGGTCATTTTTATCACTGGTCATCACAAACAGATGAAAATATGTTCCTGTCTGTCTGACCACATCCATCATGTTTTCAATCAGCCGCTGAAATATGTATACCGGTCTGGTCAGTCCAATATCATATACGCCCTTTGGGTCATTGCTTCCAAGCCTCGTTCCCATCCCGCCGGCCAGAAGAACAGCGGCAATTTTTCCCTCGCGGATAGCCCTGACACCGATTTGGGTAAAATATTCTTTCTTTTCCTCGATTTCTGTCAGCTCCAGGGCTCCCAGG
>JAJQGR010000253.1 GCA_021200345.1 Lachnospiraceae bacterium
GTTATTTAGTTTTCTTCAAGAAGGTGAGCTTAAAGTGGCCGTGAATAGTAACGGACAGATGCGGACCGCGGGTATTTTTCCATTGACATTTCAGGCTGTTCTGTTATAGTATGTTACTCGTACCGGTTTCGGCTTTCGGACCCGTGAATAACGGTTGATTTTGTAAATTTGACACATGAGGAACTGGATCGTGAGGAAATCACGATATCCTATACAAGGAGGAGCGATGGATAAGCTTACACTGCAAAAAAAGGCTGTGGAAGTCCGTAAAAATATTCTGACGGGCGTATACAGCGCCCAGGCGGGGCATCCGGGCGGGTCTCTTTCCGCCGCGGATATTCTGACCTATCTGTACTTTGAGGAACTGAATACCAGCCCTGAGGCGGAAAAGGATCCGGACAGGGACCGGTTCGTCCTCTCCAAGGGACATGCGGCTCCGGGGCTTTATGCCACGCTGGCGGTGCGGGGATATTTCCCGCAGGAAGAGGTGAAAACCCTGCGTAAGCTGGGTTCCCGCTTACAGGGGCATCCATCCATTCAATATCTGCCGGGGGTGGACATGTCCACCGGTTCCCTGGGACAGGGATATTCCGCCGCGGTAGGGATGGCATTATCCGCGAAGCTGGATCAGAAAGCTTACCGTACCTATGTACTGCTGGGCGACGGGGAGATCGAGGAAGGCCAGGTCTGGGAAGCCTCCATGTTTGCCGGGTTTCATCAGCTGGACAATCTGTGCGTGATTGTGGACAATAACAATCTGCAGATCGACGGCCCCATTGATACAGTTTGCTCTCCCTATCCGATTGATCAGAAATTTGCGGCATTTAACTTCCATGTAATCAATATCGATGGAAATGATTTTGACCAGATAGAGGCCGCCTTTGCGGAAGCGAAAACGGTGAAAGGAATGCCCACGGCCGTCATTGCCCATACAGTGAAGGGTAAGGGCGTCTCCTTTATGGAAAATAACGCGGCATGGCATGGTACCGCACCCAACGCGGAGCAATATGAGCAGGCCATGGCAGAACTTACGAAAGCGGGGGAAGCGTTATGTCAGATGTAAAAAAGATTGCAACCAGAGACAGTTATGGCGCAGCGCTTGCCCAGCTGGGAGCTGAGTATCCCCAGATTGTGGTGCTGGATGCGGATCTGTCCGCTTCCACCAGAACAAGCGTATTCAGAAAGGCTTTTCCTGACAGACATGTCAACTGCGGTATCGCGGAGGCCAATATGGCGGGCATCGCGGCCGGGCTTGCTACCACAGGCAAGATCCCTTTCATGAGTTCCTTTGCCATGTTCGCGGCGGGGCGCTGCTTTGAGCAGATCCGGAATTCCATCGGATATCCTCATCTGAATGTGAAGATCGGTGCTACCCATGCGGGCGTGACCGTGGGAGAGGACGGCGCCAGTCACCAGTGCATCGAGGATATCGCGCTGATGCGCACTATTCCGGGCATGGTCATCATGAATCCTTCCGATGATGTGGAGGCGAAAGCCTGCGTGAGAGCCGCCGTGGAGCATCAGGGACCGGTATATATGCGTTTTGGCCGGTCTAAGGTGCCGGTAATCAACGATCGGCCGGATTACCATTTTGAGATCGGCAAGGGTACAATTGTCAGGGAAGGAAAGGACATTACCATTGTGGCAACGGGCCTTTGTGTGGACAGTGCGGTGACCGCGGGAAAGCTGCTGGAGGCAGAAGGAATTGACGCGGAGATCATCAATATCTGTACCATCAAGCCTCTGGACGAGGAGCTGATCATTGCTTCTGCCAAAAAGACCGGAAAGGTGCTGACCGCGGAGGAGCATTCCATCATCGGCGGTCTGGGCGGCGCGGTATGTGAGTGCCTGTCGGAGCATTATCCGGTGCCCGTAAAGCGGGTGGGCGTGCCTGATGTGTTTGGCCAGTCCGGCACAGCGGAGCAGCTGATGGAGTATTATGGCCTGGACGGAAAAGGAATTTACAATTCGGCAAAGGCGTTTTTACACTAGAAGGGCAGGCCTGCAAGGCCTGTAATACCAGGGGGAAATTATGGAATATATTTTGTCCCCGTCCCTGTTGGCCTGCGACTTTTCAGACATTGAGCAGGAACTGCAGCAGCTGAAGGAGGCAGGCGTTGAGTGGGTGCATCTTGACGTGATGGACGGACACTTTGTGGAAAATATTTCGTTTGGCGCACCTGTGATCAGATCCATACGGAAGAAAACGGATTTATTTTTTGACGTACATCTGATGGTTGTGGAGCCCGGTCGTTTTATAAAGCAGTTTGCGGAGGCCGGAGCCAACCTGATCAGCTTCCATGTGGAGGCCACTGACCAGGTGACAGAGACGATTGATAAAATTCATTCCTTTGGCTGTAAGGCCGGAGTGGTGTGCAGTCCGGATACAGATGTGGAGGAGATCTTAAGATACGCGGATCAGGTGGAGCTTCTGCTGATCATGTGCGTACAGCCGGGGTTTGGCGCTCAGACCTATCTGGAGCAGAGCACGGCCAAGATTGCCAGGGCAAGACAATATCTGACAGCGAATGGACTTTCCACGTATCTGGAAGTGGACGGCGGTGTTAACATGTCTACGTTAAAGACGGTATTGAAGGCAGGCGCGGATGTGATCGTAGCCGGCAATGCCGCTTTCAGCGGAGGAAATATTGTGGCTAACGTGGAAGCATTGAGAAAGGCGGGAGAAAAAGAATGAGCAAGGGGAAATATTATATCACCACAGCCATTGCCTATACGTCAGGGAAACCTCATATCGGCAACAGCTATGAGATTGTGCTGGCGGACAGCATCGCCAGATATAAGAGAAAAGACGGCTATGATGTTTTTTTTCAGACCGGCACAGATGAGCATGGCCAGAAAATTGAGCTGAAAGCCCAGGAAATGGGAGTAACGCCCAAGGAATATGTGGATCAGGTGGCGGGTGTGATTAAGAACCTGTGCGACCTGATGGAGACCTCCTACGACAAATTTATCCGTACCACGGACACAGACCATGAGAAACAGGTGCAGAAGATCTTTAAGCGCCTGTATCAGCAGGGAGATATTTATAAGGGCTACTATGAGGGTATGTACTGTACACCCTGTGAGTCTTTCTGGACCCAGTCTCAGTTAGTGGACGGGAAATGCCCGGACTGCGGCGGAGAGGTAAAGCCTGCGAAAGAGGAAGCGTATTTCTTTAAAATGAGCAAGTACGCGGACCGCCTGATTGAGCATATTAATACTCACCCGGAATTTATCCAGCCTGTCTCCCGCAAGAATGAGATGATGAACAACTTCCTTCTGCCGGGCTTACAGGATCTGTGCGTATCCAGGACCTCTTTTAAATGGGGAATCCCTGTGGACTTTGACGACAAGCATGTGGTCTATGTGTGGCTGGACGCGCTGACCAACTATATCACTGGCATCGGTTATGACGCGGAGGGCAATTCCTCAGAGCAGTACAAAAAGCTCTGGCCCGCGGATCTGCACCTGATCGGCAAGGACATCATCCGTTTCCATACCATTTACTGGCCTATTTTCCTGATGGCCTTAGGAGAGCCGCTGCCAAAGCAGGTGTTTGGTCATCCCTGGCTTTTGCAGGGCGACGGCAAGATGAGCAAGTCCAAAGGCAACGTGATTTACGCGGATGACCTGGTGAAGATTTTCGGCGTGGATCCGGTGCGTTACTTCGTCCTGCATGAAATGCCCTTTGAAAATGACGGCGTGATCACCTGGGAGCTGATGGTGGAGCGGTACAATTCCGATCTGGTCAACACGCTGGGCAATCTGGTGTACCGCACCCTGTCCATGGCCAATAAATATTTTGGCGGAAAAGTCATGCGTACCGGCGTCACAGCGGAGGTGGATGAGGACTTAAAGCGTGTGGTTACCGGGGCCGCCGATATTGTGGAAGAAAAGATGGACAGCCTGCGGGTGGCGGACGCTCTGACAGAAAACTTTACTGTGCTTAAGCGGTGCAATAAATATATTGACGAGACGGAGCCCTGGAAGCTGGGCAAGAATGAATCTGACTTTCCCAGACTGCATGAGGTTCTTTACAACCTTTGTGACGGTATTATGACCGCCGCGGGTCTGCTGGAGCCCTTTATGCCGGGAACCGCGGCAAAAATCGCGGAGCAGCTGAACTGTCCTGCGAGAAGCTTTGAGGAGTGCAGAGCAGCCGGTTCTTTCCCGGCTAAGCACCAGCTGACCCAGTCCCCTGCCATGCTGTTCACCAGACTGAAGCTGGAGGATGTGCTTAAAGAGGCGGAGCAGTTGATGGAAAGCCAGAAAAAGGAGGAAAGACCGGCTCAGGAGGCTGAGACGGAGACAGAGTCTTTGGAAAAAGGAACAGCTTCTCCGGAAGAGGAACCTGCTGTTATGGACGTGGAAGCAAAGCCGGAGATCACTTATGATGATTTTGCAAAGCTTCAGTTCCAGGTGGGAGAGATCATCTCCTGCGAGGCGGTGAAGAAATCCCGGAAGCTGCTTTGCTCCCAGGTAAAGATCGGTTCTCAGGTGAAGCAGATTGTCTCCGGCATCAAAGCTTATTATACGCCGGAGGAAATGGTAGGTAAAAAGGTGATGGTGCTGGTGAACCTGAAACCGGCCACTCTGGCAGGTGTGGTGTCTGAGGGCATGTTGCTGTGCGCCGAGGATCAGGATGGCAATCTGGCGCTGGTTTCCCCGGAAAAGGAGATGCCGGCGGGGGCCGTGATCTGTTAACTTGGGCTGTTGTGAACAAAGGCTTCCGGGGACTCCCCGGCTGAAAGGAAGATATGGGCGGAATTTTTAATCTGGACAGCAAATTTATGAGGGCGTTATCCAAACTGGCGGATCTGATGTGGGTCAATATCCTGACACTGATCTGCAGTATCCCGCTTTTTACCATCGGGGCAAGCTTTACCGCGATGCACACGGTGGTATATAAGCTGTACAAAAATGAGGAAGGATATGTCACCAGGGAGTATTTTAAGGCATTTAAATCCAATTTTAAACAGTCCACCCTGATGTGGCTGATCTACCTTGTCATTGGTCTGGTGCTGTGCGGAGATATCTGGCTTTTTTATAAAGACATGGTGGATATGAACAATGTGGTGAAGATCATCGTGTATGTGGCGCTGGTGGTATATCTGTTCAGCCTTTCCTGGCTGTTTGTGCTGCAGTCCAGATATGAAAACCCGATCAAGATCACGATCAAGAACACCATCATTGTCAGCATGACCCATGTGCTGTATTCCCTGATGCTGATTATTCTGTTCATTTCGCCAATTGTGCTGCTTCTGTTTTTCAGCTGGGCGGTTCCGGTCTGCTTCCTGCTGGGGTTTTCTGTGCCGGCCTTTGTGCAGTCGATGCTCTACAGCCGGGTGTTTGATAAGATTGAGCATCCACAGAC
>JAJQGR010000101.1 GCA_021200345.1 Lachnospiraceae bacterium
AGTCCCCTGTTATCATGCCTTTTCCTCACTTTCCCCACCCCGTGAAAAGTAACAACATAAGAAACCGGATTCCCTTACACCTCCAACAGTCCCAGCAGCTCCTCCCTGGTCATGCCGCTCAGCTGCCCGGTCTCTCCGCTGATGACCTGATCCGCCAGCTCCCGTTTGTCCTCCTGGAGCTTCAGGATTTTCTCCTCGATGGAGCCCTTGGCGATGAGCTTAAAGACCATCACCTTTTGGGTCTGGCCGATGCGATGGGCGCGGTCGGTGGCCTGATTCTGCGCCGCCACGTTCCACCAGGGATCGTAGTGGATGACCACATCCGCTCCCGTCAGGTTTAAGCCAACCCCGCCGGCCTTCAATGAAATCAGAAACACCGGGACCTCCCCGCTGTTAAATTCATTGACTAACTCCAGGCGGGTCTTCTTGGGCGTGGCGCCCGTGATGGTATAGTAAGCAATCCCCTCCTGATCCAGGCGTTTCTGCAAAATCTCCAGCATGGAGGTAAACTGGGAAAATAACAGCATCCGGTGCCCGCCGTCGATGGCACTCTGAATCAGTTCCATGCAGGCGTCCGTCTTGGCGGACTCTCCCTGATAGCTGTCAAAGCACAGGGACGGGTTACAGCAGATCTGACGCAGCCGCATCAGCTCCGCCAGGATCACCAGCTTATTCCTGTTAAAGTCCTCCGCATCCTGGGATGAGACAATTTGACGCATGTGCAGCACCTGGCCATCGTAGAGCTTCTGCTGCTCCCCGGCAAGGCGGACATAGCGCACCTCCTCCAGCTTATCCGGCAGATCCTTTAAGACATCGCCTTTCAGTCTGCGCAAGATAAAGGGACCGGTCATCTTCTGCAGCCGCTTCATGGCCTGTTCATCCTGATATTTCACAATCTGGGTTTCGATCTCCCGCTTAAAGGTGTCGTACGGGTACAAAAAGCCGGGCATCAGGTAATCAAAAATACTCCACAGCTCGCTGAGCCGGTTCTCAATGGGCGTACCGGTCAGGGCAAAGCGGTAGCGGCTTTTGATCACTTTCACCGCCTTGGCTGCGGCAGTGGTATGGTTCTTAATATACTGAGCCTCGTCAATTACCTCGTAAGCAAACTCCAGCCCCTCATAATGATGGATGTCTCTTTTTAACAGATCGTAGGATGTCACCAATACATCGTAGTCCTGGTAAGAGGCAATCTTTGACTGACGCTCCTCCTGATTACCTGTGACCAGTAAAATCTTAAGAGACGGGGCGAAGCGCGCGAATTCCTCTCCCCAGTTGAATACTAAAGAGGCGGGCGCCACTACCAGGGAGGTGCCGGAGGATACCGGTTTCGCATTCTTAGCCGCATCAGAAGCCGCAGCTTTCCGTCTCTCCTTTGCCGACAAAAGCAGCGCAATGATCTGCAAAGTCTTCCCCAGCCCCATGTCATCCGCCAGAATTCCCCCAAACTGCCAGGCTTCCAGCGTTCTCAGCCACTTATAACCGTCCTTCTGGTAGGGACGCATGATTTTGGAAAGGCTTTCCGGCACATCGAAATCAGCATCATTGACGGTCTTAAATTCCTTGACCATCTCCCGGAAGCGACTGTCCCTGTCACTGTAGACGCTTTCGTTTTCCTCCAACATCTTATTCAGATACAGGGTGCGGTACAGGGGCAGATGCATCTTGCCCTGCACAAACTCCTTCGGCTTCACATGCATGGAATCCATCAGCTCCGCTAAAAGCTCCAGAGAATGATCATCCAGACTTACGTAGGAGCCATCTTTCAGACGATAGTAGTTCTTCTTCGCCCGATAACTGCTCAGAAGATCCAAAAGCTCCTCCGGCGGCACATTCTCCGTGGTGATATCCAGATCCAGAAGCCCACTGGAGACAGAAACCCCCACTGAGACCTTCACTTTCTTAAACTTTCTGCGGGAACGGAAACGGTCCGTACACTGCACTTCTCCTAAAGTAAGCAGCTCCTCCACGCCCTCGCTCATCAGCTTATAAATCCGATCCTCATCCCCGCCGCAGCTCAGTTCCTTTCGCTTCAGATTGACCTGAGGGAGCCAGCCCAGCAGCCGGTAGAGAACCTCCTGCTCCGCCGTATAGTCCCGGTAAGTCTCCACATCAGTCTTGCGGCTCTCATCCAGCCAGTCCGTCATGGAAAAGCTCCTGTCCTCATAGCGGGCATAGGACTCACAGAAAGCGTCATTTTCATCCGCGTCCAGATAAAAGACAAAATTCACCCGAGGCGGCAGGAAAGCATGAATCCTGTCCGGATGATCCTCATGCACCTCCAGCACATCCTGCATGGCGGGCAGAACCTGATAATAAAATTCCGACATGTTGTTGCGGCCGATCTGCATGGAAAAGGAACCATTCTCCCCCGCCATGGATACCAGACTTCCTATTTTTTCACGGAAGCCAGCGTCAGAGCGGCACAAATTATCTCCACTGACATAATAGGCGCAGTCCATACCAAAGGATAACTCCGGCAGCTTTCCCCTCACCTGGATTCCGTGAAACTCCTGAGAGGATGAGGCGGACGACAGGTCTGATGACGAAGCAGATCCTGACAAACCCTGCCCTCGCGTCCTTTGCGTTCGCGACGTCCTGCCGTCTGTTTCCTTAAACTCTGAAATATTGATCTGGACACGGGGATTGCCCTCTCCCTGATGCAACCGGGCCTTTACCACAGGCTGCGCGTCCCGGTCCTCATATTCCACATCCTCATCGCCCATCTC
This sequence comes from Lachnospiraceae bacterium, assembly GCA_021200345.1. Classification (GTDB taxonomy): domain Bacteria; phylum Bacillota; class Clostridia; order Lachnospirales; family Lachnospiraceae; genus RGIG6307. The sequence continues at coordinate 2,730 of JAJQGR010000101.1, forward strand.
ATTGTAAAACTCATCCAGCCGCCAGCCGAACAGATTTAAGGAGGCTCCCACGCGCACCGACCTGGTATAATAATAACGACTGCGGGCAGCGTCCTCCATCCTCTGGCCGAACTCTTCCTCCTCCTGCACAATTCTCTCGATAAAGCGCAGCCATTTCTGACTCTCCTGAGTGAAATTACTCCGGCGATGGTTGATCTGCGTATTGGAACCATAGGTAGCTGTAGCGCTGCTGCGCACATTGGCGCAGAACTCATCCAGCTGTTTAATCACGAACAGCTTTCCCGTCCCCACCTTAAAGGAGGCCGTCAGCGTACCGTCTTTCTTGACAAGCCTGGGCTTTAAGGTCAGGCTCTCCTCTTTCCAGGTCCTGTCCGCCACCAGTATGTTGGATCGTCTCCGGCGGTTAGCCGCCATCAGGCGCTCCGCGTTTTTGTCCGTGGCATCTCCGATATTGTGGCTCTTAAGATAATCCCGCACCCAATATAGAAGAGCCGCCGTATATTCACATTCCGACCTTTCCTCCTCATACCAGCCGTACCAGTTCTTTTTTTTCGTGCATGCGGGGCAGCCGCACCGCCTGTCCACCACCCGGTCTCTGTTAAAAACAATCGTCGTCGTAAATTCTGATTGCCCGGCTTTCGCATGCCACACAGCCTGTCCCAGAGGTTCGCTGTTAACGCGGTATTCATCATAGCCGGTGCCCAGCTCCACATTATTTACTTTTCCTTTCAGGTACAGCGCCCTGCCCTTTTCAAGAGAAGTCTCCGGCAAAGAAGCAGATGCGGATTTACAGATCTGTTCTCCGTCAAAATACAGGTATTTTTCCAGGTCAGCGATACTGCCATTGCCAATCTTTGAATCCGAATCATCGGCAATCGTTTCCACAAGAGGCTGATACCCCTTCTGCGCAAGCCTGAGTTTGTCCGCCTCCGCTTTTTTGAGCGCTTCCCGTGCCTGACGGGCTTCCTCAGCAAGCCTTTTCTCCTCAGCTTTCTGAGCCGCCAATGCCGCAGCCTTTCGCTCCGCAGCGGTTTCTTTTGTTTTCTGTGTGCGTCCCGCAACCCGGCGTGACTGATTCATTGATGTTTCCTCCCGTTTTCCGGCGTCGCGGCAAAATCCGCCTGTTCCTGCACCGGACAGTGGCTTATCTTAGCGTGGATCTGCCGGTCTCATGCCAGATTGCTTTACCGGCTTTTTCTAAAATCATTATTCTTTGTCAAAAAACTCCAGGATATCCTCATATACCTGCTGATTTTCTTTTTCATTCAGGATCTCATGGCGCATGCCGCTGTAAAGCCGGCCCTCCACCTTTGTATAGCCCCGCTCCACCAGAAAGCTTTTTAATCCCATAAAGCTCTTCTTGGACTGAATGACCGGGTCCTCCAGCCCTGCTGCCAGCAAAATGGGCAGCTGCTTATTGGTCACATGCCACCCCTTTTTGGAAAAGACTTCTTTCAGCATGTGAAACAGGGCGTCATAGGCGTCCAGCGTAAATACGAAACCGCACAGGGGATCCTCATTGTACGCCTTCACATTGTCCTCATTGGCGGAAAGCCAGGCATTGGGTACATCATAGCCCTTATTGTAGACGCCGAAAACCAGATTGTTTAAGCTCTCCACTCTGGCCCGGGGACCCTCCTTTTTCTTCAAGACCGCGGTCAGCGCCAGCGCGGCTGAAATGGCCGGATTGTTGGTGGGCGGGCCGGAAAGCACCAGCTTGTCGATCAGGTTATCATGATTTTTCAGATACAGGCGGCAGGCCAGGGTTCCCATGCTGTGCCCAAACAGATAAAGCTTTAACTGCGGATACCTGGTCTTCAGATACAGCGAGATCTGAAACAGATCCTGGGCCAGTGCGTCATAGGGCTGCTCGTTAAAATATCCGTAGGCATCCGGATAAGCAAGGCTCATGCCGTGACCCCTGTGATCATGAATTGCCGCCACATAACCGTTGGCCGCCAGATATCTCATGAAATCATAATAACGTTCCTTATGCTCGCACATGCCGTGAGTCAGCTGAATGACCGCCTTCGGCTCTCCCTCGGGCTCTATAATGGCGCCGCTTAAAGGCACATTGTCCAGTTTTGATGTGACAATAAAATTCTTCATTCCTTTTCATTCCTCTCTGAAAAATCTTTTGATGTCAGAGCCAGAGCATTTAGCCCTGGCATCATCTTCCTTTACTTCACCTGCGAAAAACATACCTGTCCAGCCTGTCAAAGGCGTCCTGCAGCATGGAGAATGGCACCGCCAGATTCATGCGTATGGTATCCGGCTGTTTAAACGGCCTGCCGTCCTGCCAGATCACTCCCACCCGGATTCCTTCTTTCAACAGCTCCTCCACGCTCATCCCATGCTCCCTGCACCACTGAGAGCAGTCCAGATAAAGCATATAGGTTCCCTGGGGTTTTGAAAGCGTCACTCCGTCAAAGTTTGACGTAATAAAATCATACCCATAATTCACATTTTCCGTCAGTACCTGGCAGAGCTCATCCACCCACTCCTGTCCCTCTTCTCCGTAGGCGCCCATCAGCGCGTACATGGACAGCACATTCATCGCGTTATAATCCTGTCTTTGACAGTAACCAAAAAACTCGAGCGCTACAATCCTTGAA
>JAJQGR010000086.1 GCA_021200345.1 Lachnospiraceae bacterium
GGCAGGGAGGTATTGGAGACCGCGAGAAAGGTGCTTCCTTTGGCAAATATGCTTGGCAACCAGAACAACATGCCGACTGCCACGTGGGCGGCGCTGGCGGATTATCTTGAGATCGGGGAGGATCTGTGGCGTTACCGCTACTGTAAGAGTGCGCTTGGTTTTACAACGGATATTTATCGCATGTTTGGCAAAATGGATGCGAACTGGCTGCGGCAAAATGGGAAAGTGCTGGAGCACCGGCTCCGGACGGTACGGTATTATCTGATGGAGGCGAGGAAAGGATTGATGGAGGGTGAGGATGCCGAAACCGCCCTTGCTTATGTCATAAAGGCTTCCGAGCTCCTGGAATATAAAGAGGAAGACCGGAATTCTCTTCCCCGGTCCGCAGATGGCCTGCGGGCGGAAATGTGGGTTCTGTTTGGCGAGCTTCTGGACAAGGCCGGGAAAGGAGACAGCGTTGCCGATACCCTCGACCGGACAGACCGTTACTGGGCAGAAAAATCGCCGAAGGAGATTGCTCGAAGCGGAGATCTGGCGCACTACATAAGATATTGCCGTGGCCTGGCGTTGCGGGCCAGAAAGCGGAATGACTCTGAGTACATGAATCGGGTGGTGGAAAATCTTTCTCATCTGGTGGAGTATTACACCGAGGATAAAAATGCCGCCCTGTGGCCGGATCTGTACGATCGGCTCATGGATGCCTGCCGGTTTTTCTGGAAGCGAGGTGCGGATCAGAAGACACTCTCTAAGCTGATGACGGCAATGCTGCCGGCGCTGTCTGATAAACAGGGCAAAGGGGCGCTTTCCGGAGAAGAGAAAATCCTGCTTGAGAAGTATGCCCTGGAAGAGCAGAGAGGCGTTCCGTATTACGGACTGGACGGCGAGAGGCTGCCGGATGAAGAATGGCTGAAAATGGTCCTGAATGTACAGGAGGATGACTGCGGAAAGCTCCGTGCCGGAAGCCGTTTTGCGGTGGGGGAAATGCTGCGCGGCCGATTTGATTATGCGGCAAAAGGCGGGCATATCCCGCAGGCAGCCTCCGCGGAGAATTGCGGAAACTACTATGCGGAGGGATTTCTGATTCAGCAAATCGCGATCAGGATAAATTTGTATGCGGAGGTCGATAAGAAGCTGTATGCCGATGCGGCAGTCAGAGACGGATTTGAAAGGCTGACGCCCCTGATCGAGCGGTGGCTTCAAACGGGAGCGGCGTCCACGGAACCCTTTGTCGCCGAATGGATGCGTGTCCTTGGAATGTATGCTGACAGCCTGGGGCTGGAATACATGAGCGGCAGCGAGGACTTCGGACTCCGCACGGCCTGCGCGAGGGAAGCGATTTCTGTTCTTTTTGAAAGAATGGAAAAGATGCACCAAAAGGAAAAGCTGGAAGAAGCCGGCCTCCCTGATATGGTCCTCGGGCTGGGAGAGGGCCTTGCTGCGGTAAAAGAACAGGGACTCGCCGACCTGCCGGATGAGCAGTATATAGAAGTGCTGAAATGCTGCGAACGCGCGGCGGCTTACGGCATGCATACGGATGTGAAACTGGATTATGCTCCGGCTCATGAGATACGACGTAAGATCTTCTGGACTCAGAAAGGGGCTGAGGTATACCGGAGGCTGGGAGATATTCGCAGAAGCACGTTCTGGTATCTGGAAGCGCTGCGGTGGTTTCTTCAGATGAGGAAGCAGCCGGCGGAGCCGATGCGGGAGGACGTGGATATAGCGTGGGATACCTGCCGGATTCTGCTTGAGATGGTTTATGTGGGCGAGGTTACGGATCATAGAAGATTAATGGAAATGGTCGATGAAATCGCAGGCGTATCGACAGTGGCATGCCGGTTGGCCGGCGAGGAAGCCAGAATGTCGGAGGCATGGAAGGGAATCACATTTTTCAGAGATCATTTTACCAATAAGGGGGATGAGGATTTCGTAAAGATATCGGGATATCTGCGGAAAGTCAGCCATGCATATCTGGCATCGACACAGCAGGCGAGTGAGGAGAAACGTCAGGCGGCGTTAAAGTGGTTGCCGGGCTTCCTGGATGCATGTACCTGTCAGATAGAGACGTTGAATATCCAGAACGGCAGCGAATGGGATGAAATACTGCAGGAGCTCCACGACTGTAAAGTGAGTTTCCCGGAGGCGGCGGGTCCGATCGCAAGATTAATCGGACAGGTTGCGGAAGGGAGGAAAAGAATGGATACCAATATCCATTATCTGGCGATGCAGGGAGTGCGTGATCTGAGCTCAGAGGCCAGTGAAGAGGACTTCATGGCTTATGTGGAAAAGCGAATGGCCGGAATGCCTTCAAATCTCGGCCGACGCGAATGATCGTGCGGCGAAAGCGATATTGATGAAATAAGAGGTTCGAAAGAATTATGCCGGACCAAAGATGGTTCAGAACAGAGATGATATGTGTGTTTCTTACGCTTTTGTCTCTTTAATCATTATTATTAAATATGTGTATGTCCACAAGCGCTCTGATGAAGGCGATGAGAAAGTACGCGGCGTTTGTGGGATTTGAATGTCAGATTAACGCCTATGGTGTGTCCAAGGCTTCAGAAGTAGGCCCTGACGCTGACTGTATTCTGGTTGGACCGCAGATCCGTTATCAGGTGGACGCTGTGAAGAAAGAGGTGTCGAACGTCCCGGTAGAAGCGATAGATATGAAAGCATACGGGATGCTGGACGGAGAAAAGGTCATAGCGCAGGCAAAGAGAATGATGGGAATATAAACTTAGAAATCTGCTGCCGTGGAGGCAGAAAGGAGAAAAATGTTAGGTGTATCTGTATATCCGGATCTGTCTCCCAGGGCGGAGATTCAGGAATATTTAAAACTGGCGGCCTCCTACGGTTGTACCAGAGTCTTTTCCAGCATGTTTTCTGTGGAGGGCAGCGCCGAAGAGGTGCTTGCGTTGTTTGAGGAGTTGATCTGTACCGCTCACGAGGTGGGTATGGAGGTTTCCCTGGATGTCAACGGTCAGTGCCTGAAAAAGCTGGGGGCTTCCCCGGAAAATCTGGAGGTATTTTATCAGCTGGGCTGTGACATCCTGCGTATGGACGTGCCCATGGGGACGGAGGAGATGCTGAAGCTGATCGATAATCCCTATGGTATCCGTATTGAGATGAACGCTTCCATGGGGGAGCGCGGGGCGGATTATGTCAGGGATCTGATCCGCCGGGGCGCTGACCCCAAACGTTTACTGCTGTGTCATAATTTTTATCCTCAGCGTTATACCGGTATGAAGTGGGAAAAGTTTTTGCAGACGAACCAAACCCTGAAAGAGACGGGAGTCCCCATCTGCGCGTTTATTGCTTCCCATGCGGAGAACACTTATGGGGTGTGGGACGCGAAGGACGGCTTATGTACTGTGGAAAAGCACAGGGATCTGCCCATTGATCTCCAGCTGAGAGAAATGCTGGCCACGGAGTGCGTGGATGATGTGGAGATCGGGAATGCCTATGCTTCTGAGGAGGAATTGAAAAGCCTTCAGGAGGTGATGACTCCATTCATTGACAGTGAGAATAACCCCATGCATGCCATTATGAAAAGCTTTGGTGCTGCAGTCTCAGGGGAGACAAAGGCAGTACTTCAAAAGAAAGTGCGGATCACGCTGGATGAAAAGATCAGTGAACTGGAAAAGGAAATTCTCTTTCAGTTTTACCCGCACAGGGATATGGGAGACAGCTCTGAGTGGATCTGGCGCTCCCGGATGCCCCGTATGATGTACGCGGACAGAAGTATTCCGGCCAGGCCCTTTGCCAAAGAATGGTTTCAGCGGGGCGATGTGATGATTGTCAATGACAATTATAAGCATTATGCCGGGGAGGTACAGATTGCGCTGCGGCCGGTGAAAAATGACGGCACCAGAAATCTGGCGGGCCGCCTGAGCCTGCAGGAGCAGGAGATGCTGGAGCTCATTCATGATAATGACACGGTAGTGTTTTTGAAGGGGTGACAGGAACTCAGAAAATAAAAAAGAAAAATAAAAAAAGTTCTATGAAAAATTGTCCGCTTGTGATATGATAACTGGGACTGCTCCAAAGAGCAATTTTGGGGCAGTCCGTTTTTGGGCCGTCGCCAAGCGGTAAGGCACAGGACTTTGACTCCTGCACTCGTGGGTTCGAATCCCGCCGGCCCAGCTTTGCCAGGCATACGTGAGGCAGCGTGTGTCTGGCGGCTTTGCGGGTATGGCGGAAATGGCAGACGCACCAGATTTAGGTTCTGGCGGGAGACCGTGCAGGTTCAAGTCCTGTTACCCGCACTTATTTTACGGGAATCCTTTTTTCGAGGACTTCCCGTTTCTTTTTTTGAAGTGATTTTGAAAAACAGTTGAGAATAATCCTATTTCAAAAGCTCGTCTGTTGTGATACCGAAAAAATCCGCAAGAATGACCACCTCATAATCAGGGACAAAGCGGCTGCCCTGTTCTATTCTTAATATAGTTAAATCAGAAAACTCATATCCCATAAGCTGTAATTTCTCAGCCAGCTCCTTTTGCGTCAGTCCGGCATTTTTTCTTAAGGTTCTGACTTTATCTCCGATAATGTTTTTTGATACGCCATTCCAATATATTTTCATTGCATCAATTCCTTCTAAAGATGAAACTTTTAAGTTGATTTTAGATAGAAACTGTGCTATCCTACTTCTAAAGATGAAGATTTTGGAAATATAGTTTGATAATGATTTCATCGAAAAGAAAGGCAGGATTTTCAAATGAAGAAAATGAGAAAGTTTGATGCGGCGGCCATGGCAACCCTGATGGCAGTGGGTATGTTACTTACCGGCGGCACAACGGCGAAAGCGGCAACACAGAATGGCGAAGTGCTGGTTGAAGATTCCGGAAATGTAGAGATTATTATTTATGATACTGCCTCTTATCAGACGGTAGATACCGTGTCAGTACCAGTGGAAGCTTTCACATTAGAATGGGCAGACGGATATGGGCTTGCCGCGGAATTGACATTGGATTATGCAAATTCGCTGCTTCCAAGTGGGTACGAGCTCGATTCCTACTATATGATGCCATCGACTTTTGAATCATTATATACGGGGGTACAGTCAGGCGTTAGCTATGTGACTTTAGGCGCTGCAGATGGAGCAACAGCAACATATGACAAGTTGATGGTACAGCCTTCTTCCGCCAGTACTGAATCCGATCCTACCACGGATACTACCACTACAACAGACACCACCACAACGGACACTACTACAACAGATACTACCACAACGGACACCACCACAACGGACACTTCGACAACAGAAACAACCACAACTGAAACTTACACACAAGACACACCCACGACGGAGGCCACGACAACGGTCTCGTGTA